>JAILBD010000131.1 GCA_024681275.1 Erysipelotrichaceae bacterium | reverse complement strand
GATAAGAAATACTTTGCCGACCAGGATTTCGAACCGGTCGTGATCAGTGATGTTTCTGAAGAGGGCCGAAAAGTGATCCTTGATTATCTGCGCTACACCTTCAAGAAGGAGGACCCTGAGAAGTATTATGATCCCGCTTTCCTGGTACAGCTGCAGCTTGAAAATCTCGAATTTTCAAATATGTCCTTTGAGATCGATGGAGAAAACATCCTTGTCGATGTGAAGCAATTCGAAAAGACACTGTCTGTTCCTCTGAAATACATGCAGAAATATCTGGGCATGGATTTCGGTTTTCCAAATGAGATCTATCGCAAACCGGTCTATCTGGATCCGGATGAAAGCCATCCTCTGGTCTGTCTGACATTCGACGATGGACCGCAGCTCCATTTTGAGCCGGGAGACACCAGTACGGAAAGGATCATCGATCTGCTTTACAGATATGATGCGACAGGAACTTTCTATGTGATCGGAGACAACCTGGAAGACCGAGAGATCTGGGCTGATTATCAGGTCTACACACTGCTGAAAAGATCGATCAATCAGGGGAATGAATACGGTTCCCATTCACAGACCCACTCTGCTGCCCTGACTGATTTCTCGACTGCTGAAGGGATACACGAAGAGATCTACGGGCCGATCGAATATCTGAAGGATTTCATGGATTATGACATGAAGACTTTCCGTCCGGTCGAAGGTTCCTTTGATGACGATGTTCTCAATGCCAGCGATGTCCCGGCCATCCTTTGGGATGTGGATTCCGAGGACTGGATCGCCTTGGATCCTGAAGAGATCAGCGCGCAGGTCCTGAAATACGAATACGAGTCCGGAGATATCATCCTTTTCCATGATATCTACGAGGAAAGCGCCGATGCACTGGAAAAGATCCTGCCTGAGCTGATCAGAAGAGGATGCCAGCTGGTGACGATCTCGGATCTGTTCAGGTTCTACAATCTGGAGCCTTCATCGGTCGATTATTTCTTCAGTCCGTCTTATTACGAATGATGATCCTTTCCAGAAAAGACAGATACATCTCAGCGACTTCCGGGTCGCTGATTTTTATTTTGTCGGAATAGGATGAGAGCCTGGCAAAAAAGGCATCCGAGATGCTTGTCTTGATGAAAAAACCGTCTTTGGTGAATGTGAGGTTCGCAAAATCGTCGCGGAGACGCTGGCGCAGATATTCACTTTCTTCACAGATCCGGAAACGTATCGTCTGTATCCTGGAGGAATGAAAACCGGAAGAGCTCTCTTCGATATCGGATATGACCTGATCGATGCGGACCGGGATCTCATCGCGTTTTTCGGTCAGTTTCATTTGTCTGATATTGTCGAAACGCATGTGATAGATCTTGTCGCTGTTCTCATAGTGGTAATAGAGGTAGTAGTAATCATTCAGCCGATAGAGGAAGAGAGGAGCGATCACTTCGCTTTGTTTGCGTCCATTCCTGGTGATGATGAGCTCATTTCCGTTTCTGATCGCGTTCAGTGCATCTTCAAGGCGGTTGATGAAATGCAGATCTTTGTGTTTGCAGTGATATTCGAGCTGTTTCAGTTCCTCGGTCTCGTAGTCCGATAGAAAGGAGTAGAGTTTGTCTTTCAGCTTTTCCAGGAAACTGTCATCGAGATCTCTCAGTGAATTCAAAGAATCGATGATGATCTTGATCTCAGAGACCGAGAAGGGGGCTTCGGAAAGATAATATCCATGGTCGTATTCGACTTCCAGGCCCATGCCTTCCAGACTCCTGAAATCATCGTAAAGGGTCTTCCGGTTCACGGAAGGGATCCCTTCTTCCTCCAGAAGGGCAGAGATCTCCTGAATGCTCAGTTTGTGATCCATATCGGTCTTTTTTCTCAGGATCTCTATAAGCCTGATCAACCGTTGTTTATTCATATTCCTATTGTATACTATGTGTCCAAAAAAATGGACAATATGATATCTGATAAAAGCTATCATATAGTCAGGAGGAAAGAAAGATGAAAAAGATGATGATAGCTGATCTGTGGGGGATGATGATCGCGTGGAGCCTCTTTCTGAACGGATGCGTTGTCGTATCGATCGCTCTGGTCCTGTGCGCAGACCTGATATTGGCTCTGATCAAAGGTGAGGTGGATCACTGGCGGGTCAGCGCACTGACGATCGGATCATATGCCGTCATGAGCGGCTTGCTGTTTATGAGCAACATTCCATACTATTTCCCGAATCTTCATATCTTCTTGGCGGCATCGATCCTTAACGGCGCATTGATCGGAGAATACTGTTATCTGTATAAAAGGGGTCTTGCAGCATTGTTGAGCAGCGCAACAGGTGTGTTTATGATCATGCTGGCGCTGATCATCAAGGTGTTTGCAGGAGAAGATCATACAGTCTTTTCCCTGAACAGTCTCTATCTGATGGATCTTCTCATCTTTCTTCCTCATATGATCCCATGCCTGGCCTGTTTCTTCAGCAAGTCTGCGAAAACGCGTGAACAGACTGCCATCATAAGAAAAAGAGCTATTGACTAGCTCTTTTTTACATTTTTTCGATCTCTTCGATCAGGGCTTTGATGATCTGATCCTGAGGAATGGCTCTGATGATCTGTCCTTTCTTGAACAGGATCGCCTGATCTTTGCCACCGGCGACGCCGATATCGGCTCTGGATGCCTCCTGAGGTCCGTTGACAGGACAGCCCATGATGGCGACTGTGACATTTTTGTTGAGTTTGTTCAGGTAGTCTTCCATCTGTCTGACGATCGGAAGCATGTCGTACTGGATGCGTCCGCAGGTCGGACAGGAGATGAGATTCGGAACATCGTTTTTTAAGCCGCACGCTCTGAGCAGCTTGCGGGCGACCTTGACTTCTTCGATCGGATCATCGGAGATCGAGATGCGTATGGTATCTCCGATCCCGTCCATGAGCAGACTGCCCAAGGCCAGGGATGATTTGATGGTCGAATCCAGCAGTCCTCCGGCTTCGGTCACGCCCAGGTGGAGCGGATAGGGGAAGGTCTCGGATGCCAGTTTGTAGGCTTTGATGCACTCCAACGGATCTGATGATTTGAAGGAGAGGCAGACATCGTGGAAATCCAATGCTTCCAATATGCGCAAGTGGTCTTTTGCCGATTCGATCATCGCTTCTTCAGAATGCGTGTATTTCTTATTCAAACTGCCGGCATTGATACCGATCCTGATCGGTATCTTTCTTTCTTTGCAGGCTTCCACGATCTGCCTGATCTTATCTTCGTTCTCGATGTTGCCGGGATTGAGCCTGATCTTGTCCGTTCCGGAGCGGATCGCTTCCAGAGCGAGATCCGGATTGAAATGGATGTCACATACCAGAGGAATGGAGATCTGCTGCTTGATCTGTCTGACCGCCTTGGCATCTTCCATGTCGAGTATGGCGACTCTGATGATCTCGCAACCGGCTTCTTCCAGTTTATGGATCTGTCCGACTGTCGCATCTACATCTTTAGTCTTGGTATTGGTCATCGATTGAATGATGACTTTATTCTGTCCGCCGATTTGAATATCACCGACTCTGATCGGTCTAGTCTGTATTCTGTTCATAATCTTATTATAGTCGAAAAAAAGCCTCAGATCTGTTTTTCCAAGGCTTTTATCACTTCGTCGATCTTGCTGTCGTCGCCGTCTTTGATCGCGTTCCTGACACAATTGTCGATATGGTTTTTAAGGATCAGATTGTTGGTCTTCTTCAGAAGCGCTCTGGTCGCCATCAGCTGATCAGAGACATCGAGACAGTAACGGTCTTCATCGATCATCTTGATGATCCCTTCAAGCTGCCCTTTGGCGATCATCAGATACTTTTTCAGTTTCTCGTGGTCTTTACTCATTGACGATACCGGTAACTGTATAGCCGGCATCTTCAATGGCTTGAGTGATCTGCTCATCGCTCAAGGCTGTATCAGTGAGCCAGGCTTTTCCTTCTTCAAGCGACACTTTCACTTCGGCGCCGAGACTTTTCAGTGCTTCTTCGACATGGGCAACGCAGTGCATGCACATCATGCCGTCGATCGATACAGTTTTGTTCATTGTTTTGATTTCCTCCTTTTTAACATTGTTTATCCTTAAGGCATTCGTCAGGACGAAGATCGAAGATACCGACATCGTCAATGCGCCGATCATCGGATTCAGCGAGAGACCCATCGTTTTGTAGAATGCGCCTGCCGCCAAAGGGATGAAAATGGCGTTATACAGCAATGCCCAGAACAGATTTTGTTTGATGATACGCATGGTTTTGGCAGCCAGATCGACCAGGAACGAGACATCCAGGATCGAATTCGTCATCAGCACGACATCGCTGGTCGCGTAGGCGATATCTGTTCCGTTTGCCACAGCGAAGGAGACATCGGCAGCTGAAAGAGCGATCGCGTCGTTGACACCGTCACCGACCATGCCTACCGTACCTTCCTCTTTCTTTTCACAGACGAGTTTGTTTTTATCCTGCGGCGTGACAGAGGAAAGGTATTCATCGATATTGAGTTTCTTTGCGATGTTCCTGGCAGTCAGGTCATTATCGCCGGTGCACATGATCGGCGTGATCCCGCGCTTTTTCAAGGAAGCGATCGCAGAGATGGAAGTATCTTTCAGTACATCGGCGAGATAGACCATACCGAGCAGTCTGTCATTTTTGCCGACACAGATGAAGGAATAATTGTTATGGACAGCTTCATCGACATCTTTTTGTACAGGCCTTGTATATCTGCTGATGAGCTTGAGGTTCCCGGCATAATAGATATCATCATCGATCTTTCCTTCCAGGCCTTCCGCAGAGATCTGCTGCAGCTGATCAAAGCGCATCTTTCCTTCAGGATATCTGGCAACGATGGCTTTGGCGATCGGATGATCTGAGCTCTTTTCCAGGGAAGAAAGGACCTCGATGAATTCCGGATCATATTCTTTGACATCGATGATCTCCAGCCTGTTCTTGGTCAGTGTTCCGGTCTTGTCCAGAACGACGTAGTCGAGTCTGCCGGCTACTTCCAGGATCTCCGGATTTTTGATGAGGACACCGTTTCTGGCGGCGTTTCCTGTTGCGACCATGACGGCCGCCGGTGTGGCCAGGCCAAGGGCACATGGACAGGAGATGACCAGGACAGAGAGTGCAAAATTGAGTGCCTTTTCCAGATCGGCATCAACGATCATCCATATGAGGAAGGTCAGCAGGGAAATGGCCATGACACCGAAGACGAAATAGTTGGATACGGTATCGGCGAATCTTTCCACCGGTATCTTCGCCATCGTGGCCTGCTTGGTCAGTGAGATGATCTTGGACAGGGTGGTCTGCGTCGCATTGCGGCTGATCTTGACTTTGATCTCGCCGGATATGTTGACAGTACCGCCAATGACTTCATCATCAATGGTCTTGGCCTGCGGAAGCGATTCGCCGGTGATCATCGATTCATCGACCTGTGAGAATCCGGAGATGACGATGCCGTCCTGCGGGATCGATTCACCTGGTCTGACTGCGACGATATCCCCTTTTTTGAGATCATCGATCGGAATGATGGTGACTTCATCATCAGTGACCAGATTTGCCTGCATCGGGATCAGAGTCGCCAGGCCTCTAATGGTCTTGGCGGCTTTCTTTTTGTTGTTCCCTTCGATGTACTTGCCGATCGATACGATGACAAGGATCATGGCGGCTGTTTCAAAGTAGAGATGATACTGATGGTCATTGCTGAAAAGGACATATAAAGAATACAGATAGGATACCGATGAAGACAGGGAGACCAGCGAGTCCATGTTTGGATGCAGATTGAGCAGGGAACGGAATCCGGAACGGTAATAATGCATGTTGAGCAGGATCACGGTCGTGCACAGGACCAGCTGAATATATCGGCCATAGTGCGGGATATGTATCCCAAACATGTGTCCCATCGAAAAAAACATCAGGATGAGCACCAGAATAGATGAAATGATCATGATGATCTTTGTAAGATCGATCTCGTTGTTCTTGTTGATGACGAGTTCATATCCGGCGTCGGCGACAGCTTTTGCCATGATCTCTTCATTCGTCCGGGTCTCATCAAAGGTGACAAGAGCTTCGTTTTCCAGCAGATTGATCTTGCAGTCTGTCACGCCTTCAGTGTTTTTCAGCGCTTTTTCGACATTGCTTTTGCATATGACACAGGTCATGCCTTTTACTTCATAAGTCTTTTCCATATATACCCCCCATGGGTATATTTATTTTAGCACGATGGAAAGTGATAGTGAAGTATAATGATAATATGAGTTGTCCATTATATATAAGAAGCGTTTACAGTCTGCTGTCTTCGATGTGCTCGATCGAAGGGATCGTTTCTTATGGCAGAAAATATGGTTATGATGCCCTTGGACTGGTGGACAGGAATGTTCTGGCTGGCGCAATGGTCTTTAAAAAAACCTGTGAAAAAGCGCATATCAAGGCGATCTACGGTCTGGAATTCGATCTTGAACTGGAAGACAGAGTCTATACGATGGTCCTTTATGCCGGAAGCGATGAAGGCTATCAGAGCCTGATGGCTCTTTCCAGCCGGATCTGCACCGAAATTTCGGGACCTATCAGTCTCGGGATCCTGAATCAGTATCGCAAGGGAACGATCCTCTGTCTGCTTTCTGACAGCATGCCTTTGACTTATGTGGTCGACAGAGGCCTCGACGTACAGGAGATGCTCAGGAAACAGAAAGAGTGGTTCGGTGACTATATCGTCGGACTGATCGACCACGATATCGCCGTCAATGGCAGACGCGATCAGCAGTTGAGACCGCTATTGATAGAAAACGGCATCACGACGATCGCTTTGAGCCGGACCTATTATCTGGAAAGAGATGATCATGAAGAATTCAATGTCTTGCGCTGCATCAGGGACAAGCAGATCCTTGATGATGCCAACAGCATCGAAGAAAGCGGCAGGCATTTTTTGGATCGATATGAGTACGAACAGCTTTACGATGCCGCCGATCTGGAAAACTGCGACAAGCTTGCTTCAAAATGTAATGTGACGATGTCCTTCAACACTTCTCTGCCTGTCTTTGAGAACAAGCGGGGCATCCCGTCCAAAGATTACCTCGTGCTTCTGTGCAGAGAAGGCTTGAAGAGGCGGCTGAAGGGGAATGTCACAGCCGCATATCAGAAGCGTCTTGATTATGAATTGAGCGTCATCCTGAAGATGCATTTTGAGGATTATTTCCTCATCGTCTATGATTTTATCCTTTACGCCAAGAAAAACGGGATCATGGTCGGACCGGGCAGAGGCTCGGCAGCCGGGTCCCTGGTCTCATATTGTCTGGGCATTACGGATATCGATCCTTTGACCTATGGCCTGATCTTCGAAAGGTTCCTGAATCCGGAGAGGATCTCGATGCCGGATATCGACACGGACTTTCCTGATGATAGAAGAGATGAAGTGATCGCCTATGTTAGAGATAAATATGGCATCGATCACGTCGGCCACATCATCACGTATGGCACTCTGAAGGCTAAACAGGTCCTCAGGGATGTTGGCAGAGTCCTGGATTATCCAAACCGGGAGATCGATGCCATCTGCAAGCTGATCCCGAACATCCTGGATATGGATCTGAACAAGGCGTATGAGACGATCCCTTTGTTCAGGCAGAAGATCGATTCGGACAGCCGTTTCCGCCGTCTCTACCGGATCTCGCGAAAACTGGAATTCTTTCCTCGACATGAATCAACGCATGCCGCAGGGATCGTCATGTCACGTAAAAAACTGGATGAGGTCGTTCCGATCACCAGGATCGAGACCGACATCAATTCGACCCAGTATACGATGGAGCATCTGGAAGAATTCGGCCTGATCAAGATGGATTTTCTGGGCTTGAGAAATCTGGGTATCATCGCCGAGATCGTGAACGATATCAATACCGTCCATCCTTTCGACATACGAAACATCCCGTTGGATGACAGGAAGACTTTTGATCTGATCGATTCGGTCAATGTCCTGGGCATCTTCCAGCTGGAGTCGGGAGGCATGCGCAATCTGATCAGAAAGATGAAGCCTCGCACTTTTGAAGAGATCGGCATGACGATCGCTTTATACCGTCCGGGTCCCATGAAGAACATTCCGACATTTCTGGAATACAGGGCCGATCCGGACAAGGTGGAATACATCCATCCGAGCCTGAAGCCGATCCTGAAGGAAACTTACGGCATCATCGTCTATCAGGAACAGATCATCAACATCGCCAGGGTCATGGCCGGTTTCAGCTATGGCAAAGCCGATATCCTGCGTAAGGCGATGTCGAAAAAGAAACTCTCCGAGCTTGAAAGACTGCATAATGACTTTATCGACGGCTGTATCGCAAATGGTTATCACAGGGATGTGAGCGAGAGAGTCTACGCGCTGATCCTGGAATTTGCCAACTACGGTTTCAACAAGTCCCATTCGATCGCTTACGCCTATGTGGCTTATCAGCTCGCTTATCTCAAGGCGAATCATCCGCTGTATTTCTACAAAGCGCTTCTCAATGGCGTCATGGGTTCTCAGACCAAGACTTATGACTATGTGGCTGAATGCCAGGGGATCGGCGTGAAGGTCAAAGGTATCAGCATGAACCTTTCCGCCTTGTCTTACATCATCAGGGATGATGCCATCATCATGCCTTTTGGTATATGCAAGGATGTCGGTTCGATCTCTGCCGGCAAGATCGTCGAAGAGAGGAATGAGAATGGACCGTTCAAGGATTATGTGGAAACGGTCAGGAGACTCATCATTAAGGGCGTCGAGCGCAATGTTCTGGAAAATCTGATCTATGCCGGTGCATTCGACGAATTCAGGCATACCCGTCATACGATGATCGAGTCACTGAACAATGTGGTCATGTATGCCAATGCCCACAGGGGAGAGATCTCTCTGATGGAGGATTATGATGATGCCCCGATCATCGAAGAGCTGAATGATGATGTCATGGTGTCGGCTGAAAACGAGAAGAACGTATTGGGCTTCTATTTCACTTTCAATCCGATCACGGCAGTCAAGAAAAAATACGATGTCGATGTGGATAATCTGTATAATTTATCTGTAAGCAAGGGCAATGTGAAGGGCTTTGGCCTGATCAAGCGGGTGAAATCGCTGCGCACAAAGAAAGGCGATATGATGGCGTTCGTGGATCTGGTCGATGACAAAGGATCTTTGTCACTGGCCGTGATGCCGAATCTCTATGCGAGATACTCTTCACAGCTGCAGAAGGGAAAATATGTCCTGTTTGAAGGAAAGATGGAAAAGGAGACTTCCTGTCTGGCCAGGAGTCTGCGCATCCTCTAGGAGGTCTGACAAATGAAGATACTGATCGTCGATGACGAGATGAAGATAAGAGAGGTCGTTTCTGAATATGCAAAGGCCATGGGCTATGAGTGCGATCAGGCCAGCAATGGTCTGGATGCGATCGAGAAAGTGCGAAATGGTGCTTATGATTGCGTCATTCTGGATATCATGATGCCTGAATTGGACGGTTTTTCAGCGTGCAAAAAGATCAAGGCGATCAGGGATGTGCCTGTCATCATGCTGTCGGCGAGGACGGAAGAGGACGACAAGCTCTTCTCTTTCGACCTCGGTGTCGATGATTACGTGACCAAACCTTTCTCTCCGAAAGAACTGATGGCCCGTATCAAGGTCGTCTGTGAGAGGAACAGCAGCCACAGCAATGAAAAATACATTTTTGACGGCCTGGTCATTGATGTCGATGGCAGGAGCGTCACTGTCGATGGAAACAAGGTCACCCTGACCCCTAAGGAACTGGATCTGCTCATATATCTGGTAGAAAACAAGAACATAGCCATCGGCAGGGACAAACTGCTTTCGACCGTATGGCAGACGGATTATTATGAGGACGACAGGACGATCGACACGCATATCAAGATGCTGAGAAAAGATCTCGGCCCTTATGCGGAGCACATCGTCACTGTGAGAGGCATGGGTTACAAGTTTGAAGTTTGATCTCAAAGGAATCAGGTTCTCGACCTGGCTGTATTTTCTAGGCTTTTCAGTATCGATCATGTTACTGCTGGGTTTTCTGCTGGTCGTTCTGATCAAACCGTATTACCGTAACGACAGGATACAGACCATCGATGTGATCTCGGATACGATGGAAGCTCTTCTGCTGAATGATGATACCAGCAACAGGGATATCGAATCCGCCGCCAGGACCATCATCGGCAACAATGTCTGTGCGATCATCTACAATGAAAACGGCAAGGACATCTACTATCCTCCTGATTCACTGGGACAGCTCTGCATGTTGGATAAGCAGATCAGTGTAGGGGATGAGCTTTTCATCATCAGGAACGAACCGCAGAAGATGATCGATATGATCAAACATGAGAATCCGCTCTCTCTGACTCTCTATTCGCAATACACAGGTCTGGAGATGCTCCTGTATGGAAAACAGATCAGGACGAATCTTTCCAACTACTATCTCATCCTCAACACACCTCTGGAGCCGGTCGAATCCTATATCGATTTCATATTGAACCAGTATCTGTATATCGCCGCCATCGTGATCGGCATCGCTTTGATCGTGGCGATGTTCCTGGCCACAAGGATATCCCGCCCCATCATCAAGATGAAGGATGAGGCGAATAAGCTTGCGCAGGGAAACTATGATGTCAGATTCCAGACCAAGTCTTTTTCAGAGATCAACGACCTGGCTTCCACCCTGGATGATGCCACAGACAAGCTTTCCAAGGTCAATGATCTGAGAAAGGATCTCGTCGCCAATGTCTCTCACGATATCAAGACACCGCTGACGATGATCAGAGCCTATGCGGAGATGATCAAAGATATCTCCGGTGATGATCCGAAAAAGCGCAACGAACATCTTGATGTCATCCTGGAGGAGACGAATTACCTGGATAAGCTGGTCACCGACATGTCGGAGCTTTCCAAGCTGCAGTCCGGTGTGATCGAGATCAACCGCGATAATTTTGACCTGAAAGAGTGCACAGAGAGAGTCGTCATGCTTCTTTCGGCAGTCATCTCTGAGAAGAATATCAATCTGGTCCTGGACCTGGATGACTGTTTCATCTATGCGGATGAGATCAAGATCTCCCAGGTGATATACAATTTCCTTTCCAACGCCCTGAAATATTCCGATGCCGATTCCAAGATCATCGTGCGGGTGCGCAGCGATGAGGAGAAGACCAGACTGGAGGTCATCGACAACGGGAATGGCATTTCAGAAGATGCTTTGCCGTATATCTGGGATCGCTACTATAAAGTTGATAAGAATTTCAATCGTTCTGTGAACTCCACAGGTCTGGGTCTGGCGATCGCCAAGGCCATCCTGGAAGCTCATAAGGCCAGATACGGAGTGGAGTCTGAATTAGGCAAGGGTTCGACTTTCTGGTTCGAACTGGACAGAGATTATGAAGAAGAATGATTATCTGAAGTTCATAGATTATGAATTCAGCCAGGAGGGAAGTCCGTACAAGGCAAACACGGATACGGCGGTCCTGGGCATGTTCATGGATATGATGAAAAATAAGACTGTCATGGATATAGGTACCAATACCGGCGCTTTGCTTCTTTACGCGCATTTTCACGGGGCAGGAAAGCTCATTGGAGTCGATATCCATGATGATGCCTTGCAGATGGCACAGGAAAATCTGAAAAGGTACAGCGAGGATTACGAGCTCATTCATTGCCGGATCCAGGATCTGGAACATGATCCGGTCGATGTCGTCGTCTGCAATCCGCCTTTTTTTGAGATGAACAACGTGACAGATGACGAATATCTCAAGGAGGCGATGTTTGAAGAGTCGCTTCCTTTGGAGGATCTCTTCATTGCGTTCCGGAAGTTCATGAAGGCCAATGCGGAAGCTTATCTGATCTATCAGGCGGATCGTTTTCCCGAGGTCTATGAGATGTGCAGGAAGTATAAGCTCAAGATCATGAAGATGGCTTTTGTTCATGATGTTCATTCAAGACACGCCCTGAGGATACTGCTGAAGATGAAGATCGGTCCGATGTCCAAACTCAAGATCCTGGATCCCATCCTGATCGATAGCGGCTCATTTGTGGATTACAAAAAGAAATAAGAGATCAGAAAACTTTTCATTGAAAAATGAGAATGATTCTGCTAGAATACATATGTTATAGTCTCTCCTTAGAGGGGATTATAACCGCTCAGAGAAGGTTTAAGCATCCTTGAGATCACCTTAATGGCGAGTCTGAATCTAAAGAAGGAGGTATACTATGTACGCAATCATCGAGACCGGTGGCAAGCAGCTCAAGGTCGAAGAAGGCCAGACGATCTATGTTGAAAAACTGGATGTTGAAGAAGGCAAGAATTATGTATTTGACAAAGTCGTAGCTTTGGAAAACGGCAGTCTCACTTTAGGTACTCCGTATGTCGAGGGTGCAAAGGTCAGCTGCAAAGTTGAAAAGCAGGGCAAGGAAAAGAAGATCGTTGTCTTCAAATACAAATCAAAAGTCGGTTCGACCAGACGCAAACAGGGTCATCGTCAGCCATACACTAAGTTGACTGTTGAAAAGATCGGTTAATGATCAAGGCGATATTTGAACATGAAGATGGTCTCTACCGCAGCTTGGATGTAAGCGGTCATGCGGAATATGGTGACTATGGGAAGGACCTGATCTGTGCTTCTGTAAGTTCGATCATGTTCGGTTTCATGAATGCGCTTGATGCGCTGGAGGAAGATGTGCAGATATCGCAGGAAGAAAACCGGATCATCATAACTGATCACAGCGATTCGAAAGTAGTCCAGGATTACTTCGAGTTGGTCATAATGCAGATGAAAACGATTGAAGCTTCTTATGGAAACTTCATAAAAGTAGAAAGGAAGTAAAACACATGAAATATGTATTGAATATTCAGTTCTTCGCTTCGAAAAAAGGTGTTGGTTCGACTAAGAACGGCCGTGATTCGCATTCCAAGCGTTTAGGTGCGAAGCTGGCAGACGGACAGTTTGCGACAGCTGGCTCTATCATCTACCGTCAGAGAGGCACGAAGATCCATCCGGGTGAGAATGTCAAGAAGGGCGGAGACGATACTTTATTCTGTCTGATCGACGGTGTCGTCAAATACGAACACTTAGGCAAGAAGAAGACCAAGGTATCTGTTTACCCTGCAGCGTAATCATGGATCAAAAGCCCCATTAACGGGCTTTTTTCAACGGAAAAGAAATATGCAATTTATCGATAAGGTACAACTCAAACTGAAAGCAGGAAACGGCGGCAACGGGATCGTCGCTTTTAAACGTGAAAAATACAATCCTCTGGGTGGTCCTTCCGGTGGCGATGGCGGTAACGGTGGTTCGATCATCTTTAAGGTCGATACCAACAAGTCGACGCTGCTCGACCTGCGTTTTTCCAAGATGATCCGGGCTCAGGACGGAGAGAACGGCAAAGGCAACAACATGTACGGCGCTTCCAGCGATGATGTCATCGTCAAAGTTCCTTTGGGAACGATCGTCAAGGACATCGATCTGGATGAAGTGATCGCCGACCTCAATACACTCGATTCGGAAGAAGTGATCTGCCAGGGCGGAAAGGGCGGAAAGGGGAACTACCATTTCAAATCCTCACGCAACAATGCACCGGATTACTGCACACTGGGAACTCCGGGCGTTGAAAGGAATGTCATCGTCGAACTGAAACTGCTGGCGGATGTCGGTCTGGTCGGTCTTCCTTCGGTCGGTAAATCAACTTTGTTGTCTGTCGTATCGAATGCCAAGCCAGAGATCGCCGATTATCCTTTCACGACTCTGAAGCCGCAGCTAGGCATGGTCAAAGTCGGAGATTCCTCCTTTGTCATGGCGGATCTGCCCGGACTGATCGAAGGCGCTTCTCAGGGAAAGGGTCTTGGCCACGAATTCCTGAAGCACATCGAAAGATGCCGACTGATCATCCATGTCCTGGATATGGGGCATGAGGATCCGATCAATGATTTTGAAGTCATCAACGAGGAGCTCAAGAAGTATCCCGGAAATCTGGGGGACAGACCACAGATCGTCGTAGCCAATAAAATGGATATGGATAACGCGGAAGAGAATCTCAAAGCTTTCAAAGAGAAGTATCCGGATCTCGAAGTCTTCGAGGCTATCACGCTGATCAACGAAGGTCTGATGCCGGTACTTTATAAAGCCAAGGACATGCTCAAGGAACTTCCGCAGTTTCCACTCTATGATCCGCATAAGGCGGAAGAGAAGGTCGTCTATAAATACGAAGAACCAAAGCAGTTCGAGATCTTCAATGAGGGCAATGGCATCTGGAGGATCGAAGGCGACAAGATCGAAAGGCTTCTGCTCAACACGAACCTCAAGGACGATGATTCGGTCTTGCGTTTCTCCAGAGCTCTGTCAAGGATGAAAGTGGATGAAGCCTTGAGAGAAAAGGGTTGCAGAAACGGTGACAGGGTATTTATCCGCGATTACAGTTTTGACTTTATGGATGAAGACGAGTAATGCTCGTCCTTTTTTAGCCAAAAGGGGATGTAAACGTTTTCAAATAACGGTCTGACGTTATATAATAGGTACTAGGGGGAATCTATCCCCGGGAGGCAAAAATGAAAAAGTTTTTTAAATTACTCATGGTTGCTTTATTAGCATGCAGCCTGGTAGCCTGTTCTTCCGGCGGCGGTGAAACACCGGCCGAAGAACCTGCTGGCAGTGATGACCTGGTCATCTACTCGCCAAACTCAGATCCGCTGATCGAAGTCGCTTACACATTCGGCGAGAAATACGGCATCAATGTTGAAGTCGTCTCAGCCGGTACTGGTGAGTGTCTTGAAAGGATCGCTGCTGAAAAAGACAATCCTCAGGGCGATATCATGTATGGCGGCATGAACTATGCGAACTCTTTCAATCCGGACTATGTGCCTCTGTTCGAACAGTATGTTGCAGAAGGCGATGGCACTCTTCCTGAAGCGTATCAGAACTTCAACGGTGTCACGACACACTACTGCCTGGATGGTTCCGCAGCATTGCTGATCAACACTGAGGAATATGAGAAATTGGGTCTGAACGTTGATGATTTTGATTCTTATGCAGATCTGTTACAGCCTGAACTCAATGGCAAGATCGCTATGGGTGACCCTGCAAACTCTTCAAGTGCATGGGCAGAGCTCACAAACATGCTCCTGGTTATGGGCGATGAACCATATGACGAGAAGGCTTGGGAGTGGGTCGGTGAATTCATCAAGAATCTGAACGGGATCCAGCTTTCATCTTCATCTGCTATCTACAAAGGCGTTGTTCAGGGCGAATATGTCGTAGGTGTCTCTTATGAAGACCCATGTGTCGGCCTGCTGGTCGATGGCGCTACGAATGTCAAGCTGGTCTATCCTTCTGAAGGTGCTGTATGGCTCCCTGCAGGTGTTGCGATCATCAAGAATGCTCCGAATATGGAGAATGCCAAGAAGTTCGTTGACTGGCTGATCTCCGATGAAGGCCAGGCAGAAGTTGCTAAAACGACTGCACGTCCGGTCAATCCGGCGATCTCTAACACTGCGAAAGAGATGACTCCGTTCTCAGCGATCAACGTTGTTTACGAAGACATGGCTCTCTGCGGTTCGAACAAGAAGGCTTGGCAGGCACGTTGGACTGAGATGTTCACGGCTGCAAATCCGCAATAAGCAATAAAACAGACAAAATATAATCTATAACAAGTGAGGTTGGAAATATGAGTGTAAACATCAAAATTCGCGACGCTGTAAAGAAATATGGCGATAATACGATAATTTCTGACTTATCACTGGATATCAAGGAGGGTGAATTTTTCACCCTTCTTGGTCCATCTGGATGTGGTAAGACGACTTTATTAAGAATGATTGCCGGCTTTAACTCGATCGAAGGTGGAGACTTCTTTTTCGGTGATACCAGGATCAATGATATGGACCCTGCAAAACGTAACATCGGTATGGTCTTCCAGAACTACGCGATCTTCCCGAACATGACAGTCGAAAAGAACGTCGCCTTTGGTCTTAAGAATCGTAAACTCCCTAAAGAAGAGATCGCATCCAAGACAGATCAGTTTTTGAAATTGATGAAGATCGATGAATATCGCGATCGTATGCCTGAAAGACTTTCAGGCGGTCAGCAGCAGCGTGTAGCACTGGCGAGAGCTCTGGCTATCACTCCTGACGTCTTGCTGATGGATGAGCCATTGAGCAACCTGGATGCGAAACTGCGTGTTGAAATGCGTACCGTCATCAAACAGATCCAGAATGATGTGGGGATCACGACGGTATATGTCACTCATGACCAGGAAGAGGCCATGGCGGTCTCTGACCGTATCGCGGTCATGAACGCTGGCGAGATTCAGCAGATCGGAACTCCGAAAGTACTATATCAGCGTCCGGCAAATCTCTTTGTCGCGACCTTCATCGGACATACCAATGTCATCGATGCAAGGATCGAAGAGAAGGACGGCAAGGCTTATCTGATACTGCCTGGTGATTACAAAGTCGAAGTTGAAACGATCAGAAAAGAAGAGATCTATGACCGGAAGGTCAAGGCGTCCATCCGTCCTGAGGAACTGGTCGTCGATCCGAATGCCAAAGAAGGGATCAAAGCGACTATCGATGATGCGGTCTTCCTGGGACTCAATACGCACTATTTCGTTCATTTTGAAGACGGCGGAACGGCTGAGATCGTTCAGGAATCCAAGATCGATTCGATCATAGAAAAGGGTACTGAGATCCTGCTGGGTGTCAAGACTGAAAAGATCAACATCTTTGATGAGACCGGTTCCTACAATCTTGTCGAAGGCGTCGTCAATGACTATGACGTGTATAAAAAAGAGGCCTGATCATGTTTGACTCAAAGAAAAACTTTGATGTCTGGAAAGTCGTATCGGTAGCGGTACTGGCGTTGTATGGCCTGTTTCTGATCTATCCGTTATTCAAACTGCTTTATAACGCATTCTTCTTTAACGGTGTGTTTACCCTGGAACAGTTCAGCAAGTTCTTTTCCCAGGCATATTACATCAAATCGATCTACAACTCTATCAAAGTCTCCCTGCTGGCGACATTGTTGACGCTTGTGATCGGTATCCCTCTGGCTTACTTCTATCAGATGTATGAGATCAAAGGGATGTCGGTCCTTCAGGTCATCATCATCCTGTGTTCGATGTCTGCCCCGTTCATCGGTGCATACTCCTGGATCATGCTTTTGGGCAGAAGCGGTATCATCACCAAATTCATAGAGTCGATCCTGCCGGTAAGAGTTCCGAGCATCTATGGTTTCAATGGCATTCTGCTGGTCCTGGCTCTGCAGCTTTTCCCGTTGGTCTTCCTGTATGTTTCCGGCGCTTTGAAGAATATCGACAACTCTTTGCTGGAAGCATCAGAAAACATGGGCTGTACCGGTGTCAAGAGATTCTTCAAACTGGTCATCCCGCTCTGTATGCCGACGATCATCGCTGCTACCCTGATGGTCTTCATGCGTGCGTTTGCGGATTTCGGCACACCTCTGCTGATCGGTGAAGGCTATCAGACTTTCCCGGTCGTCATCTATAACTCATACTTTGCCGAGACCGGTGGCGACCACAATTTCGGTGCTGCGATCTCGGTCATCGCGATCATTATCACGGCGATCATCTTCCTGATCCAGCGCTATATCAACAACCAGTTCAGGTTCACGATGAATGCGATGCATTCGATTGAAAGGAAGCCTCTGCATGGCATCCAGGCTTTTCTGATCAATTTCTACTGCTGGTTCGTCGTTCTTCTGGCTTTCATGCCACAGGTCTACGTCATGTATACTTCGTTCATGAAGACATCAGGAAAGATCTTCCTGCCGGGTTATTCGCTGGATTCCTATCGCTTCGCCTTCTCGCATCTGAAGAATGCGATCCCGAATACTTTCCTGATCGGCGGTTTTGCATTGATACTGGTCATCATTCTGGCCATTCTCATCGCTTATCTCGTTGTCAGAAGAAACAATGCGGTCAACCGCGTCATCGATACACTGTCGATGGTCCCGTATATCATTCCTGGTTCTGTCGTCGGTATCGCTCTGGTCATGGCTTTCAATAAGAAACCTCTGGTGCTTGCAGGAACGGCTGCGATCATGATCGTAGCTCTGGTCATCAGACGTATCCCTTATACGATCAGATCATCGACAGCGACCCTGCAGCAGATCCCGATGTCGATCGAAGAAGCAGCGATCTCGCTTGGTTCTTCAAAACTGAAAGCTTTCTTTACGATCACGGTTCCAATGATGGCAAACGGAATACTATCCGGCGCGATCATGTCCTGGGTCACGATCATCACAGAGCTTTCTACGGCGATCATCCTCTACAATCTGAAGACGATCACTTTGACTCTGGCAACTTATACCTATGTATCCAGAGGCAATTACGGCATCGCGGCAGCATATGCGACGATCCTGACTCTGGCGACTGTGCTTTCATTGCTTTTGTACATGAAGGTTACCGGAAACAAGGAGATATCATTCTAAGCCAACGAAAGTTGGCTTTCTTTTTAGATGGCGATATGCAGATGTTGTATAATTGAAATATGATCGGTTTTGTCAGAGGAACAGTTCATGCGTTTGGTCCGGATTATGTGCTGATCGATGTGAACGGCATAGGATACCGTATTCATTTTTTCCATCCGGAAGTGCTTCGCAAGGATAAAGAGATGACGATCTATACTTATCAGAACGTTCGTGAGGATGAGATAAGTCTTTTTGGTTTTTTATCCCTGGAAGAGTATGACCTGTTCACTAAACTGATTTCAGTCAAGGGACTGGGCCCCAAGATCGCATCGAACATCCTGTCGAGAGCTTCCGTCGATTCGATCATCGCTGCCATTGAGACCGGCGATGTCGATTTCATCAAGATGATGCCTGGTATCGGAAAAAAGACCGCTTCCCAGATCATGCTTGACCTCAAGGGCAAGCTTGTGGAAAGTGGAAGCAGCGACAGTGAGGAACTCAATGATGTTGCAGAAGCGCTGAAACAGCTTGGTTACAAGCCGACAGAGATCAGGCCAGTGATCAAGAAGCTGGCAAATGAAAAAGGTTCGACTGATGAGCTGATCAGAAAAGCTCTGGCTTTACTCATGAAGTAAAAAATTATGGAAGAAGAAAATAAAGTATTATCTGCTGAAAAACAGTCACAGGATGATGACGCTAGTCTCAGGCCAAAGACTCTGAAAGAATATGTCGGACAGACTGACCTCAAAGAGAATCTTGAGGTCTTTATTCAGGCCGCCAAGATGAGAGATGAAGCACTGGATCATGTTCTGCTGTATGGGCCTCCTGGCCTTGGCAAGACGACGATGGCATACATCCTTGCCAATGAGATGGGTACCAGCATCAAGACGACGACCGGTCCTAGTATCGAAAAGACCGGAGATCTGGCTGCTATCCTTTCGTCTTTGCAGATGGGAGATGTCCTTTTCATCGATGAGATCCACCGTTTGCCCAAGATCGTTGAAGAGGTCCTGTATTCAGCCATGGAGGATTTCTACATCGATATCGTCGTAGGTAAAGAGGAAGGAGCCAAATCGATCCGTCTTGATCTGCCGCCTTTCACCCTGGTCGGCGCAACGACAAGAGCCGGTGCGATCTCGTCTCCATTGCGCGATCGTTTCGGTATCACTTCCAAACTGAATTACTATACCAATGAAGAATTGTCCCAGATCGTCAGAAGGACTGCCAAAGTTTTTGGCAGTCAGATCCAGGAGGAAGCGGTCCATGAGATCGCGAAGCGCTCTAGAGGGACCCCAAGGATCGCGAACCGGCTTTTCCGTCGTGTCAGAGACTTTGCGCAAGTCAAGAATGATGGCGTGATCGATCTGGAGATCGCACAGGGTGCTTTGGAGAGACTGAAAGTTGATTCCTTGGGCCTTGACGATGTCGATATCCGTTATCTCAGAGGTATCATAGAGAGGTTCAGAGGTGGTCCTGTCGGTGTTGAGGCGATAGCCAGCGCGATCGGCGAAGAAGCGGTCACCCTCGAAGATGTGAATGAGCCATATCTCTTGCAGATCGGATTCATCAATCGCACAGCCAGGGGCCGTGTCGTTACTGAAAAGGCCTATAAACATCTGAATATCGACTTTGAATCAAAACTGTTCTAAACTCACCATCAGGTGAGTTTTTGAATACTATATGGACTTTGAGAACGTTCGATAAAAAAGATTGAATTTTAAATATGTTGTGTGATAGAATGATTAAGCGTAAATGGGAGGTTAGTAGAAAATGCCTAGAGACTTCGTTACTTTCAAATGTTCCGAGTGTGGTGAAGAGACTTACTACGGTTCAAGAAATAAGAAAAAACATCCTGAAAAGATGGAAATCAAAAAGTTCTGTCCTAAGTGCAACAAGATGACTGTTCATAAGGAGAAGAAATAGGCCTAAGCCTATTTTTTGTTTACGATGAACACCGAAATCTATGTGATGGGATCTATGGCTACCAACACCTATCTCATAAGTGAGAATGATGAAGCGATCGTGATCGATCCGGCTGGCAAAGCGGATAAGGTGATCGAAAAGCTGGGGGATCGCAAGCTCTTGGCAGTCCTGTTGACACATGGCCATTTTGATCATATCAAAGCGGTCGATGGCCTGTATGAAAGATATGGCTGTCCGGTCTATATCCATCCTTTTGATGAGGCGCTTGCCCGTGATAAGCACGCAGGTGCTTTGTTTGGCCAGAGCGCCTATATCAGTTGTCCTCTCGTGCATCTGAAAGAAGGAAAGATGAAGATCGGTCCTTTCGGGTTTGATGTGATCTTCACACCCGGACATACTCCCGGATCGGTCATTTTTGTATTCGATGATCAGATCTTTACCGGAGACACTCTGTTCAAAGGATCGGTTGGAAGGACTGATCTCGAAGGTGGAGATGATAGCCTGCTGAGACAGTCATTGCGGATCTTCAAAACGTTTGAAAAGGATTACTATATCCTGCCTGGTCATGATTCCTATTCAACTTTGTCCGCAGAATTGGCTAATAATTGGTTCTTAAGATAAGAAAAAGCTCATTTGTTTGAAAAATGAGCTTTTTTATTAAGGATTTTCTTTCTTTTTTCCAAATCATGATATGGAGGAAAAAGAATGGAAGAAAGACTTCTGGCTCTGCTCAGACTGGCACTGAAGTACAATGCGACTGATATCCATTTCATGATGAATTTCCAGGATGTCAGGATCGAAATGCGTATCGATGGGCTGTGCCATCAGGTCAAGAGCAAATTCGAAGACTATAAACTGATCCGCTATCTGCAGTATCTGGCGAATCTCGATGTGGGAAACATCATGACACCTCAGACAGGGCAGTTTGAGATGGAAGTTGACGGTCAGCTTTTGTCCCTGCGTTTTGCCGTCATCAACAAGGTCAATTATACAAACGGCGTGCTGCGTATCCTTAACAGCAAGCTTAAAGTCGATGTGGATTCGCTGTCCGGTCTGCAGATGCAGAATCGCTATTTCAAGTCACTTTTGCACCACAGGTGCGGACTGATCCTGTTTTCAGGACCTACGGGTTCAGGCAAGACGACGACGCTGTATTCACTTTTAAAGAGCGTTAAAAACAAGAAGATCTACTCGATTGAAGATCCGATCGAAGTCTATCAGGATTACATGATACAGCTGGCAGTCAATGAGGCAAGGAACTTTGATTATGCGGAAGGGATCAAACAGATCCTCAGACATGATCCGGATATCATTATGATCGGTGAGATCAGAGATGAGAAAGCGGCAAAGATGGCTGTCGTTGCTGCAAATACCGGTCACCTTGTTCTTTCCACGATCCACACATCCAGGGCAAGCAGCTGCATTTCGCGGCTCACAGAACTCGGTGTCAATGAAGATCACCTGTATGAGAACCTTCTTTGCGTAGCGAACCAGCGGATGATGATCAGAAACAACTCGCATGAGAAGATCGTTCTCTATGAGATCATGGATTCCAAGGAGATCGAGTATTTCCGCATTCACAAACATAATTCCCCGACGTTTCTGAACATTGATATGCAGGTGGAGAAGGGGATCGAAAATGGGATCTTTGCGAAAGATTTTTACTGAAAAGACTTTGAGCATCGAAGATCTCTCTTATCTTTCGAAGCTCTTGGAAACGGATCTTTCACTGAACGAGTGTTTCATTCTTTTGAAAAGCAGCCGAAATGAGAAGATCTTTTCTGAGATCCGAAAGAAACTGGATGAGGGATCTCTGATCGAAAAGGTCATTCAGGATTATCTTCCGAAACAGATCAGGCCTTATGTGGTCTCGCTCTTGAATTCTCTGTCTTTTGCGTCTTCTTTATCGATCTCGCTTCGTTTCTGCAGAAACAACGAAGAAGACAAGAGAAGGCTGATGAATTCTCTGGCTTATCCGCTGATCCTTCTTTTCATTTCCATCACCTCACTTTATCTTTTTGATCTCTATGGGATCGATTCGATATTCGCCCTTATCGGGACTTTTCATGCCGATCTAGGCATCTACAAAGATATGAGGCTTCTTTTCCGCATCTTTGTGAAAGCCTTTTACTATGGTGTCCTGATCCTCTTTGCCATACTTATTGCCTTCAGCCGTCCCGGCAGGATCGCTTTCCTGTACATCTTCCTGTCCCGTCACTTTCCCAATTCTTTTCTCAGTATCTTCTATTCGGAAGAATTCATGTCCCTGCTTCTGATCTGCATGGAACACGGCTATTCGACAAGGGAATCACTTTCCATCCTTAAGGCCATGAAAAGCAAGCCCATCGTATCCCTGCTCGCTTTCAGGATGGATGAGAGCCTGATGGAGGGCAGGACCTTGAAAGAAGCGGCGACGGATCGTTTCTACGATTCTTCTCTTGCCCGTTTCATCAAGATCGCAAATCATACGAATGATTTTTCTTCTGTGATCGAATCATATATTTTCCTGGCAAAAGAAAAGATCGCAGTCAGGATGAGAGCGTATTCGCTCACGATACAGATACTGACCTATCTGTTCATCGGCGCTGTCGTGATCTTCATCTATCAGATCCTGTTCATGCCGATGCAGGCGATCAGTTCGTTTTAAGGAGGTTTAAATGAATGAAAAAGGTTTTACACTACTGGAAATGGTAGTGGTCGTCATCATCGTTTCGATACTGTTGCTGCTGAGCATACCGAATGTTTCCAAAGTCATATCATCAGTGGATTCCAGAGCTTGTGAGGCGCTCACGAAAGTCGTGGATGCGGCGATCGCACAGTTCAGACTGGATTATGGCAGCGTTCCGAACTCGATGGCAGATCTGGTGCATGGTGGCTATCTGCAGGAAGACCAGACACACTGTTCGAATGGTTCTGATCTGGTGATCGTTGATGGACACTGCATCATCAACTGAACATGGTTTCAGCATGCTGGAGATGCTGGTATGTATCCTGATGATCAGCTCGATGCTGGTGATCGCTTTGAACCATTCCAGGCAGCCGGATGTGGAAAAGTATTATTTTCTGAATGAGTATTTCCTCATTCAGTCACAGACGATGAAACTGAAGTGTCCCGTATCATATCAAAAGGGCATCTCTTTCAACTCGATGGGGCATATCAATCTTGCCAGAACGATAGAGTTTGGCCATTGTGTTTATACCTTTAATCTGGGGAATGGTTATGTGCTCGTCAGATAAGGGTTTCTTTCTTCTGGACGCATTGTTGTGCGTCTTCATCGTGTCTGCCGTATGTATCCTCTGCTACTCGATCTTTTCCTTGAATCAGCGCTATGAGGAGGGCTATCTTCAGTATCAGGAACGGTCCAATCAGAATTATGAGAGGATACTGAACGGATTCAACAGCTGTGAAAGCTGTGTGTCTTATGAATCTGATTAGGAATCTTATCGCATTTGCGATCATTCTGGCACTTCTTCCGATCTTCATGCTGGCATTCAGATATACAGCAGAGCTTCCTTTTTCCTATGATGAGATCGCTGATGAGATAGCTCTATGCCAGTTAAGAGAGATGATGCTGATCAGCTATGATCTTGAATTCGGAAGCAGAGTACTGGAATTCAGATACAAGAACAGGGATTGTTCTCTTTCCCTGATCAACGGCAAGCTCATCATGCAACCAGGGACACAGATCTTTTTGGCTGAATTGGAGGATCTGCGTTTTGAGGAAAAGAATGGAGTGATCTATGTCTGTTATCAGAAAAAGAACGGTGATCGTGAAAGGGTCATTGCCAGCCAACGCGGGTTTTATCTCGACGCTTTTTCTGATTGCGATGTGCGCTCTGATCAGTTTGATAGCGGCGAAGAGTGACTATATAGAAAAAGCGAACGAGACGTATGAGAATCTCCGGGAATTTGAGGAAATCTTTGAAGTGGAAGCAGCTGTCATCGATTCTTTCAAATGCATGCTGGCAAGGGATGAGGAGATAGAAGATTTTGTCACAGACGGGATCTATGTAGCTGTCTACATGTCAAGCGAGGGATATGAACTGCATTTTCTGGATTACAGGATGAGGATCACGACATATGAAAGGCAGATCATCGATTTTCAGACTGAAAGATATTGAGGATAATAAGTTCATTTGTTTTCATGTATAATACTAGAGGAAAGAAGTAAAGGAGGTTAAACAATGCTCAACTGTACAGAAATCAAACCGGGGACTTGTTTTACCTGGGAAAATGAATTATATCAGTGTATCGATATTCAGTTAAACAAGACCGCCATGGCCAAGATGAAGGTCAAGGTCAAGGTCAAAGTGCCAAGAAGCGGCGTAGTAAAAGAACTGTCTTTCATCGGTTCCGATCAGGTCGGTGAAGCATATCTTGATAAAAGACCGATGCAGTTCCTTTATGATTCAGGTGATTCTTTCGTATTTATGGATACAGAATCCTATGAACAGCTGGAGATCCCGACAGAGAGACTGGAATGGGAATCCAAATTCCTGGTACCGAACCTTGATGTCACAGTCACTTTCTATGAAGGTGAGATCCTGGGCGTAGAGCTGCCGGATAAGGTCGATCTGGAACTGGTGGAGTGTGAAGCAGCTGTCAAAGGCAATACAGCGACGAGTGCACTGAAAAACGCAGTCACTGAGACAGGCTTGCAGGTCAAGGTCCCTCTGTTCATCGAACAGGGAGAACGCATCACCGTTTCGACGATAGACGGCAAGTATTCCGGACGCGCATAAAAAAAGAACCGCAATCAGATTGCGGTTTTTACATGCTTCAGTCTTTCAGATATTTGATAACGCTGTTGGCAGCGATCGCACCGTCGTTGCAGGCTGTGACGACCTGACGGAGGTCTTTCCTGATGCAGTCCCCGGCAGCGAAGATGCCTTTGATCGCGGTAGACATATCGCTGTTTGCGATAATGTAGTTGTTCTCATCCAGGATGGATGGATCCACAAAATCCGTACAGGCATCAGCTCCGATATAAGGGAAGATCCCTTTGCAAGGAACGACCTGGATCTCATCGGTCTCAACATTTCTGATCTGCAAACCTGTGATCCTGTCATCTTCGATGCGCAATGCATCCGGAACGTGCTTGGTGATGATCTCGATCTTTTCGTTAGCTTTGACCTTATCTACGACAGTAGCATCTGCTCTGAATACATCCCTGCGTATGATGATCGTCACTTTTGATGCCAGAGAGGCAAGATAGAGGGACTCTTCAAGAGCGGAGTTGCCGCCGCCAATGATGGCGACTTCCTTGTTGCGATAGAAGAACCCATCACAGACAGCACAATAAGATATGCCTCTGCCTGTGAACTCGTCAGCATGAGGCAGAGCCAGCGTCCTCTCTTTTGTTCCGGTCGCTATGATGACAGCTTTGCTTTCAAATTCCCTTCCATCCGCAAGGATGACTTTTTTGACTTCATTGCCTTCGATCTTTTTAACGTTGCCGCTGATCAGCTTGGCTCCGAATTTCTGACCGTGTTTTGTCAGATGATCAGCAAGTTCGAGACCGGAGATGGATTCATAGCCCGGATAGTTTTCTATTTCATAAGTCTTTGAGAGTTTTCCGCCGTTGACTTCAGCTTCAATGATCAAGACTTCCAAATTTGCCCTGGAAGCGTAAATGGCGGCAGTCAGGCCGGCAGGACCTGCGCCGATGATCACAACATCATATCTTTCTTCCATTTTATTTCCTTCCTATAGATTAGTTCGATTATACCACATGGTCATTCATCTCCACGTACCATTTGCCCCGATCATAATACAGATGTCTGATCCGGTTGGGTTCGAAGACGCAGGTATAGCGGAGTCCGGAACCTCCGACTTTCAGTGAAGCGCGCGGACATATCTCCTTCACTTTTTTGATCGGGACCCTTTTATCGTCATCCCAGATGAGGAAAAGAGGCTTTATATTTCCTCCCTTGTCATTGAGACAGATCACATCGACATACTTTCTGATCATCTGCCGTCCTCCCTCAACATGGAGATGAGATCATTGTTCTTCAATTCCTGTTTAGACAAAACACTGTCTTCGTATGCCCTGAGCAGGTTGATGGAATCTTTGCCGAACCTCCTCCTGATCTCTTCCATCGCTATTTCCTGTTTCCTTTCTTTGAGGGAATAAGATGAACTTTCAAAAAATGAAGTCTGAAAGCAGTCTTTGTTTTCAGAGAGATGAGATACGGCAGCGCCGATCGAGCGGTAGGGAATGGAGAAATCACAGTGTCTCTCAAACAGGGCCAACGCATGATCATATATCTCTTTGGCAAGATCGGAATTTTCCCTGAGGCTCATCTGGAAAGTACGGACCTTCAGTTTATTGGTCCTGACAAAGAGGTGAACGGTCCTGTAATACAATCCTTTTTTCCTCAGACGGGATGCGATATTCTGTGAGAGGATCGTCAGAACGATCTTGACATCGTCCAGGTCACAGAGATCCTTCGGAGATGTCAGGGAATTGGAGATCGATTTGACAGGCTCTTTCTTCTGTTCGAAGATGCCGATATTGCTTTCGTCGATGCCGTTGGCGTAACGATATAATGTCAGACCGCTTTTTCCAAGGATGGTCTTCAGGTAGGAAGGGGAACTGTCTGCCAGCTGGCCGATCGTCGAAATGCCATGTATCTTGAGCGTCTCAGCGGTATGCGCTCCGACAAATAGGAGCTTGGAGACGGACAGAAAACGAATGTCATCAAGCGAGCCAATATAATAGGCGCTGTCCTCTTTTGCCATATCGGAACCCAGTTTTGCATAGACTTTGCTGGAAGAAACACCGATCGACAGAGTCAGACCGATTTCGTTTTTGACTCTGTAGAGAAGATCTGTGACGATCTTTTCGACAGAACCGAAATAGGATATGGATGCAGTGATGTCGAGCCAGCATTCGTCGACACCGAAGGGTTCGATGCGGTCTGTATATTCATAGTAAAGATCCCGTACCTTCTGTGAGAAATATTCGTATGAAGGGTAATCGGGCTTGACCAGGATGAGATCCGGACATTTTTTCTGTGCATCACCGATCGTTTCTGCTGTTTTGACGCCTTTCTGCTTGGCCGGAACATTCTTTGCCAGGATGATCCCGTGTCTGTTCTCCTTATCGCCGGCGACCGCCATCGGAACATTGCGGTATTCGGGGTGGTAGAGCATTTCCACAGAGGCAAAAAAGCAGTTGAGATCGCAATGAAGTATCGTCTTCTCCATACTTTCATTATACTTGAATTTGTATCAAGTTCAATATGAAACTTGAACAAAAATCAAGTTTCATATACAATCAAATTGAGGAGAATATGTATGGAATTTAAAGACAATCTCAGGTATCTTCGCCACAGCAACAAGATGTCACAGGATGAACTTGCGGATAAACTCGGTTATAAATCATTCACGACCGTTCAGAAATGGGAAGATGGTTCATCTTTCCCGCGTGTCTCGACGCTGAACAAGATCGCACAGATCTTTGATGTCGACATCGATCATCTTTTGAATCTGAATATACGCAGTCAGCAGACTGCTGTTCCGATCCTGGGCGAGGTCAAAGCCGGATATGATATGTATGCCAATGAGGACATCTATGGCTATGAATACTGCAACAACGATGAATACGGACCCGGCGAGTATTTCTATCTGAAGGTGAAAGGGGATTCCATGATCGATCTTAGGATCGGTGAAGGTGATATCGTATTCGTCCGCAAACAGGATTATCTGGAGGATAAGGACATTGGCGTGTTTCTCCTGGATAATAACGAGGTGACGATCAAAAGGATCTCTATAGGCGATCATGTTCTCACTCTCAAGGCGGCAAATCCCGCTTATCCGGACAGGATCTTTCAGCCCGATCAGGTCAGGATACTTGGCAAGGTCCTGCATAATAAGGTGCTCTTCTGATGGGAAAAGACGGTTTCAGATATTTCATCGTATGTACGGGCATCTATCTTGCTCTTGCCGGGGCTGAGTTTTTTCTGTTCAGACCTCTGCTTGATTTTTTCGGAACAGGAGTCTGGACCCCGGTGATCGTCTATATCGTGCTGCTGCTGATCGCTGATCCGTTATTGACCAGGTTCATCAGTGATCAGATCGGATTCAAAGAATTAAATAAAGATGAAGAGGAGACTGAGTTCATTCAGTAAAAGGTAAAAAAGAATGGCTTTTGATTTTAAAAAAGAATACAAAGAATTCTACATGCCAAAAGATCAGCCTGCGATCATCGATGTTCCGAAGATGAACTATATCGCTGTCCGCGGTCATGGTGATCCGAATCAGGAAGATGGAGAATATAAACAGGCCATAGGCTTGCTGTATGGGATCGCATATACCATCAAAATGAGCAAAAAGGGCGATCATCGGATCGAGGGGTATTTTGATTATGTCGTCCCGCCACTTGAGGGTTTCTGGTGGCAGGATGATGTCAAAGGTGTCGACTATGCCCATAAGGAAGATTTCAACTGGATCTCTCTGATCCGTCTTCCGGATTTTGTGACAGAGGATGACCTTGCCTGGGCGATCAAAGAGGCCGAAAAGAAAAAGAAGACTGACTTCTCCAAAGTAGAATTTCTTTCCTATGATGAAGGAAGATGCGTTCAGTGCATGCACACGGGCCCTTATGATGATGAACCGGCAACAGTTGAACGCATGCATGAATACATGATGAAGGAAGGATACGTCCTGGATATCAGTGATGAGCGGTTCCATCATGAGATCTATCTGAGTGATGTCAGGAAAACGGATCCCGAAAAGCTGAAAACAGTGATCCGGCATCCTGTCAGACAAAAATAAGAAAGAGATAATGATACAGGTCTCTTATGACGGTGATGACTTATTGTAGTCACCGTTTTCTTTTTTTGATAGAATTAGGAAGTATGAAAATCGTAATGGTCGCAGGTGGCACGGGCGGGCACATCTACCCGGCCCTCACGCTGGCTGAGGCACTTCAGCAGAAGGGACATAAGATCACTTTTATCGGATCGAACGACAGGATGGAAAAAGAGGTCATTCCGGACAGCGGTTTTGATTATGTCGGTCTTGACGTTCTGACGACAAGGGGCGGTCTCATTCAGAAGATCAGAAGTGCTTTGTCTATCGGCAAGGCGTATTTTGATTGCAGAAAACTGCTGAAAGGTTATGACATGGCGATCGGATTCGGCAACTATATCTCGGTACCGGTCATGGAAGCAGCTGTCAGGATGGGCTTGAAAACCGCGATCCACGAACAGAATTCCTCAATAGGAAGGGCAAATGCCTTGCTTGATCAGAAAGTGGATCTGGTCATCGGCAGCTATGAAGAGAATCTGAAACAGTTCAGGAACAAAAACACAAGGATCCTCGGCAATCCGCAGTCTTCCAAGGCTTATGGCATCGAAAAAGATCCAGACATCCTGAAACAGATGGGACTTGATCCCGAAAAGAAGACCGTCGTCATCTTTATGGGCTCGCTGGGTTCCTCTACCGTCAACGAGAAGCTGATCGATTTCTTCAGACTTTGTGATGGATCTTATCAGATCGTCTACGCAACCGGAAGATCCCATTACGAAGACACACTGAAACAGATACAGAACAGCGATCATTTAAAGATCTATGAACGGATACAGGGTGTGGAAGTCATGAGAAATTCGACGCTTCTGATCTGCCGGGCAGGGGCTACGACACTCTGTGAGATCTGTGCCATCGGCATGCCGGCTATCCTGATCCCTTCACCTTTCGTTCCGAACAACCATCAGTATCACAACGGTAAGGCGCTGTGTGATAAGGATGCTGCTGTCATGATCGAAGAAAAAGATCTGAGCGGTGAAAAACTGAAACAGATGGTAGATGAGCTTATCAATGATGATGATAAGCTGCATTCTCTGGCCGAGAATGCCCGTAAACTGTCCAATCCTGATGTACTTAGCGATATAATTGAAGCGATAGAAGAACTATGATAAAAGAATTTCTCGAACTCCATGGCGAATACCATGATGACAAATATTTCAAAGATCTGACAACAGTAAAAATGGGCGGTCATATCGCTCATTTCGTCATGCCTGAAGACAAACAGGAACTAAAAGTCATCGTCAATTATCTCAAGACGAATCGTATCCCGTTCAAAGTGATAGGAAATGGTTCCAATCTGATCTGCGGGGAAAGCGAATATCCCGGTGTCATCATTTCTCTCAAGAAACTGAATTCTTACAAGATCAGCGGTGATGAAGTGTATGCCGAAGCCGGTGTCATGGTCCCGGCTCTTGCGGCAGCGTTAGCTAAAGAGGGCTACAGCTGTCTGGAATTTGCTTCGGGGATACCCGGGTGCATCGGTGGCCTGGTCTATATGAATGCCGGAGCCTATAAAGGATCGATGGCTGATGTGGTCGAAGAAGTCGAGATCCTGAAAGACGGAGAACTGATCTGGCTGAACAATGATGAACTGCATTTCTCGTACCGCCGTTCCATCCTTCATGATCATCCGCGCTGGGTCGTCGTTTCAGCCCGTTTAAAGATGGAAAGAAAACCTTCAGAACAGATCGAGGAACTCATGGCGGACCGTTTGAGAAGAAGGAAAGAGACGCAGCCTCTGGACAAGGCTTCTGCCGGTTCCTGTTTCCGTAATCCGGAAGAGAAACCATCCTGGCAGCTGATCGATGGTATCGGCTATCGAGGCCATTGCCGCAACGGCGTCTGCGTTTCTGATAAGCATTCCAACTTCATCATCAATGAAGGAAACGGGACCGCCGAGGATTACCTGGGTATCGTCTATGAGATCCAGGATAAGGTCAAAGAAAAATACGGCATCAAACTCGTGATGGAAGTTGAGAAATTCAATTGTTAGACGATAAAGAAAATCTACTGGAAAAGAATCGGCTTTTCAACATCCGAAAATATAAAAAAGCTTCTTCAGCTTACGAAAAAGCAAAGAATTTTTATTTTGCCCTGAGCATCCTGCTTTCCCTGATCCTGATCGCACTGATCTACCTTCTGAGCAGTGCGTCGGACATCTATCGCATCACCGTAGAGGGCAACGTCTATTTAAAAGATGAAGACATCATCCAGGCAAGCGGTCTTGATACGGAAGACAAGTTTTTTCTGACTTTTCCTTCCGTCATCAGAAAGAGGATCGAAAAGGAACCCCTGATCGCCAAGGCTGATGTCAGCCTGATGAGGGGGCGCCTGGTCAGGATAAGCGTCGAGGAAAAGAAGATCGTCGCTTATGCTCCGGAGAACGGACTCAATGTACTGATCCTTGCCGATGGAAGCAGAGTCGGTATCAGCAAGCAGAACATGTATCTGATATCCAAAGCTCCGATCGTAGAAGGATTTGATGAACAGGAACTGGAACTGCTGATCAAAGAACTGGATCATTGCGAGCGAAAGATCATTGAACAGATCTCGGAGATCCATTATTATCCTCAGCTGAAGTATCAGTATGTTGAACTGGTCATGGCCGATGGAGATTATGTATTCACATCGCCGTATGGCCTTGGGATCCTGAATCACTATTTCGACATCAAATCCAGTTACATCAGTTCCGGGAATCAGTGCTATTATTTTGAAGATATTTCCGGAAACGCCTACACTTCGGCTTGTCCATGGGAGCCTGTACAGGAAACTGAAACGATTCCGGAAGAAGAAACCGGAGACGATGACATATAACAAAAAGGGTAATTTGAGATAACGTGTGGATTTCAAAGTTTAGGCTTTGGAAAATCCAGTGGACTCAGATTATGACAAAAGAGTATCTTCCGATGCGCATATGCAACATGGAAGATACTCTTTTTCGCTTATTTCTTTTTCTTATTAAGTTCTCTTTTGAGTGAAGCGAGCTTTGACGTCAGAGAGTAGAACACCCTGTCATTGAAACAGTAGATCATCCTTTTCCTGAATCTGTTGAAGTTGGCCAGACCGTTTGATATGTGGATGTTTGTCTCAATGGAGTTATTCATGGCTTCCGCCTTGGCATTGGAGAGCCTGTGTCCTGTTTCTTCGGAGCGGATGAAGGAATTGATGATCTCTTTCTTCCAGCTGATCATGATTTGGATGAATTCGTCGTATTCCCGGATATCAGCTTTCGCAAAATAAAAGATCAGGCTGTCCAGCTCCTCTTCCGCTTTCTCATAGGAACACCTTGAATTGAAATCCCTGTAGGCCTCCTTGAGTTCATAGGCGAGCCTCAGCTCATCGTCCAGTTCCAGAAGCATCTTCTTGAGATCGGAGTAATTGAGCTTACATTTGAACACACTGTTATACCTTGGTTCGTTGTTCAGGTTGTACTGATCGCTCTCAAGCAGCTTATGCCAGGTCTTAAGCAGATAATAGGCATTGGAACCGTAGATGCAGCGCTTCATGATCCTGATCCTTACGTCGGAGAAATCCTTTGTCAGATGTTCGATGACATGAAAGGGATCGACAGCTACAACGGCGTTTTTGAGCCATTTGCGGACCATATCCTCATAAGGCTTCCACATGTCGATCGTCACGTACTTCACGGCATCTCTTTCGTTTTTGGGACAAAGGGACAGATAATTGTTCAGGTCGCTCTTGTTTCTGGAAGGAAGCACATCCACCAGAGCAAAATGATCATTGTCAGTCAGCACGCCGAGATAGGAAGCGTCCTTTCTTTTGGCCATCTTTGATGAGAATTCGTCTATACCCAGATTCACAGGCAGCGGAATATGCGGAACAACGATGAAGGAATCGCCGTAAAGTATCACTTCATTGACCGATATGTCATTCTTCTGTGCGATGATCGTATAATTATAGCGAGGATTGTGAAGATCGGTCATGACCTGATTCATCACAAGAATCGAAGTGGAGAACCCGGGGAAAGCAAACGGGTTCTTTTCCATCTGGGAATAACCGCACAGCTTACACTTATACCTGTTGGCCTTGTACAGAAGCTTCAGCTTCCTGTCGGACAAAACTTTGTGGTTGACATATTTGGATATGATTCCGTTTGAAACGAGCCTGTTTTCGCATTTTGGACAGTACAGGATCTTCTTCTTCAGCCTGATGACGATCTCAACATTTCCTTCTTCGTCGTTTTTTGAACAGAATTCATCGATATCCTTTTCATTGACGTTAAACATGTCCATTATCAGATTTTTCAATGAAACACCTCCTTTATTTATCTGTCTTCAATTTAACAGTGAATAAGGAAGGGTCCACACGAAATATCAAAGGCCGGTCCACAAAACAAAAAGAATGTGTCCACACACGGTCCACATTCTATTTCAAAGGCAGGTCCACATCCACACGGTATCTCAAAGATCCGTTTTTTATGCATATTCGGGCATATCTGTATGGCGAACACAAGAAAAGAGCATCTGACCTATCTCTTGTCCAAAGGCCGTATCTTTGAGACAGGCCCCGGTCTGAACCTTTCCCATTCGAAGATGCCGGTCGAATTGGTCGACATGATCAATTCAGTTTATCCAGCCCTGATCTGTTTAGGCACAGCGCTGTCATTAATGAAATCCCCCTTAAAACTCGCGATCGTCCGCAGCGCCATTTCAGGACATGACACTTTTCTGAAGGATCGGCCTTGATCATAGAGCAGAAAAAATCATGGATCTAAAAACCCTGATCGCTGATTCTAAGAGCTTCGCGGGTCCGGCTTGATAGCAAAACGACAGCAGAAAACATATCTCTTCTGAGTACCTTGTGATTTGCAGGCAAAGATCACCTGAATACATTGAAAAGGCATTATTGACTCCTGCAGCCGGCAATGCCTTTTTTATGGATGTAGCGCTCAAGATCAGAAAGATCCTTACTGACAGTATAGAATTTAATATCTCATTGATACGACTGGTCTGTTCACTTTCCGTTTTTCAGCCATTATAATCAATTGCAGAAACACAAAGGAGACGGGCATATGAAAATGATGCTGGCAGAAAACATCCGCGCTTTCCGCAAGGAACGTTCCTTGACCCAGGAGCAGCTTTCCGAGGCGCTGGGGGTGAC
>JAILBD010000117.1 GCA_024681275.1 Erysipelotrichaceae bacterium | reverse complement strand
TCAGCCTTTCCATTCCTATAAGGGTGATGGATGGCAACATTTCTATAAGTCTGTGGATCTGATCTATTCAGATGAAAGACTGGAGGAATATCTGGGACATCCTGTCGATCGTAAAAAAAGGGCTTGAACAGATCAAGCCCTTTGTGTTTTTCAGACTTGCTGGCGGGTCCGGTATTCTCCGGGCATGCAGCCGTATCTTTCTTTGAATTTGCGGTAGAAGAAGGAGACGTTCTGGTAGCCGATGTAGTTGACGATGTCAGTGATGTTCATGTCGGAATTGGTCAGGAGCCTTTGGGCGGCTGAAAGCTTTTCCGATGATACAAGAGCGTTGAATGAGGAACCGGTGTGTTTCTTCAGAAGGTCGGAGAGGTAATTTGGATTGAGTCCGAATTCATCAGCTGCCGATCTCAGTGTGCAGTCACGATAATTGCTTTCTATATATCTCAGCACAGGGAGGACATAGTCGTTCCTGTTTTTCGTAGATACGAAGGTCTTGTCCATGACATTCACAAGCTCAGATATGATCAGTGTGAAGAGGCTGTTCAGGATGTCCAGGGATGACAAAGAGGGGTCATACCATTCGCAGAGGAACTCTTCGATGAAGAGGCGCAGTCTCTGGTCGTTTTCCGAATGAAAGAGAAAGAACTTGTTGCGATCGCTGCTCTCATTGAATGCGTTGATGAAAAAAGAGGAGACCACGCTGGATGAAGAGAGCCTGTTGAAGAAGTTGTTGTTCATGTAATTCTGTCCCAGTGAAATATTCACGATGATATCATCCTGGGAAAGCGGTCTGATGGTGTGAACGGTATTCGGAGCCATAAGCAGGAACTGGCCTGTTTCCATCCGGTATTCCCTGTCTTCGATGAGCTGTGTGCAGGATCCGGCATAGGTATAGGATATCTCGATCCAGTCATGGATATGCAGAGGGTAATCACGGAAGCGCGAGTGTTTCCTGACCAGAAAAGGTGTTCCGTTGTTTTCGACTGAGATCTTTGCATAGGAGAACCGCATGACTTCTTTCCCGTCGATCTCGATGTAGGGAAACTGCCTGCTTTTGGGATCTATATAGCCTTCTTTGTACATCTTTTCGTGTTCGGTGAGTTCTGCAAGTTGTTTTTTCAGTTTTTCCGGTTTCATGATCTCAAAGTATCAAAAATCTGTGATTTGGTCAATCAAGTACTATGATTCTGTCATTTAAGACATCGGTTTAAGTACCTATAATTGAGATTGTAAAGGGTTCCATCTCCATAATGGAAATGGTCAAAAAGGAGAGAATTATGGCAAACAGAGTTGATGTGAACAGAATATTGGAACTGGTTGGTGGCAAGGCAAATGTTTCCAGTGTCACACATTGTGCGACCAGATTGAGGATCAGACTGAAAGATGAGACGAAGTCTGATGCGGATGGTGTAAAAGGTCTTGCCGGTGTCATGGGCGTTCAGAAGAATGTCAGTGAACTGCAGGTCATCATCGGTCCGGCAGTGGATGACGTCTATCAGGAATTCATCAAGGTCGGCGGTTTCAAAGAGGAAAAGGCCATCGATGAGAATCTTGATCAGAAAAAGGGGTTCAAGGGTGTCTTGAATACGCTGTTTGAGGCGATGACCGGTTGTATCTCGCCTGTTGTATATGCTTTCGTTGCCATGGGTATGTTCAAGTCCATCGCTGCGATCCTGGGTCCGTCTTTACTGAAGGTGATCGCTGCGGAATCTGATCTCTATGTCCTGCTGGATGGTATCGGTACCGCGATCACTTACTTCATCCCGTTCCTGCTGGCTTATTCTTCTTCGCAGAAACTGGGTGCGAACACGATCATTTCCCTGGTCATGGCTGCGATCCTGATGTCTCCGACTGTCAGTGGTATCGTTGCCGCAGGTCAGCCGTTCAAGGTCTTCGGACTCTTCCCGATGACCCTGATCGATTACAGTTCCTCATTTCTGCCGATCATTCTGATCGTTGCTGTTCAGGTCTATGTTGAGAGGTTCCTGAACAAGGTGATCCCGGCCGTCTTAAAGACGATTGCTGTTCCGACGCTTACGATCGCTGTGATGACGGTGCTTGGCTTATGCGTTTTAGGTCCGATCGGACAGTGGCTGGGCAACGGTCTGGCAAGTCTGGTCATGCTGCTGAGCACGCATGCCGGCTGGCTCGAAGGCGCTCTGGTCTGTGCGTTGTATGTCTTCATGGTCGCTTTCGGTCTCGGCGGTCCGGTCTTCCTGGCTACTTTCGCTGTCTATATGCAGACAGGAACAGACTACCTCTATTTCCCTTATATGGTCATCTATGGCATGGTCCTGGTCGGTATCGATCTGGCATATGTCATCAAAAACAGGAATGCTGATGAGAAGCAGACCGGTCTTGTCGCTCTGACTTCGCAGCTCCTGGGTTCTGTTTCTGAGCCATCGATATACGGCGTTCTGTTCAGGAACAAGGTCTGTCTGATCGTTGAGATCATCGCTTGCGCGATTGCGGGTTTCTACTGCGGTCTGACACATACGGCAGTCGTCGGTCTGACTTTCGGTCTCCCGGTCGTCGGTTCCTTCATCTGCTTCTCCGGTCTGACTTCCGCAAACATGATCAACGGCTGTATCTCTGTCGTTCTGGGTTTCGTCCTGGCGTTCATCGGTACATTCGTATTCTTCAAGTCAGAAACAAAATAGGATAGGAAATACTGACCGGATCATTCCGGTCAGTATAATTAAAGAGAGGAGAGTCCAGATGAATCATTTTCCCGAAAACTTCTTATGGGGCGGTGCAACGAGCGCAATGCAGATAGAAGGCGGCTATGGCAGTTCAAACAGAGGTCTGAATATCAATGACGTCAATACTGCCGGAAGCAAGTCTTCACCTCGTATGACAACAACAGTCGATCAAAAAGGTGCCCGTGAAGATTATCCGATGTTTTCAAAGGATCTGCCTTCAGGAAGCAGGATGGCTCTCTTTGATGATGCCTACTATCCGAATCTCAAGGCGATCGATTTCTATCATCGTTATAAAGAGGATATCGCGATGCTGGCTGAGATGGGTCTCAAAGTGTTCAGGATGTCGATCATGTGGTCAAGGCTCTTTCCTAACGGCAATGAGGAAAAAGCGGATCAGGAAGGTCTGAACTTCTATCATGCCGTATTCAGGGAACTGCGAAAGCATGATATCGAGCCGCTTGTCACGATCTGGCATTCAGAGGATCCGGTATGGCTGGTCAATGAGATCGGCGGTTGGAACAACAGAGAGATGATCTCTCACTTTGACCGCTACGCGGAAACGGTGCTGCGGGAATACAAAGGCGAGGTCAGATACTGGCTCACTTTCAACGAACTGAACAATGGCATCATGTTCCTGGACTGGATCAAGGGAAGCGAAGACAGAAAAGAGAGAGCGCAAGCGACTTTCCAGCAGCTGCATCACAAGCTGCTTGCTTCCGCTCATGCAGTGAAGATGGCACATGAGATCGATCCGGAAAACAGGATCGGATGCATGATCGCTTATACCGTCAATTATCCTCTGACACCTGATCCAAAAGACATCGTCCTGCAGATGGAAACGGCTCAGTGGCTCAACTTCCTGACCGGCGATGTGCAGGTCAGAGGCAGGTATCCGTACTTTACACAGAAGTTCCTCGACAGGGAAGGTGTGACGATAAGTATGGAAGCGGGTGATATGGAAACTCTTGCGGATGGAAAAGTCGATTTCTTCTCCTTCTCCTATTACTCTTCTTCCTGTGTCACGACACGGGACGATTATGAAGTCTCAGGCGGCAATTTCACGATGGGTGCGAAAAATCCGTATCTGAAATACAGCGAATGGGGCTGGGCAATGGATCCGCAGGGATTGAGATATGCCTTGAATGAGATCTACAGCCGTTATCAGATACCGGTCATCATCGTGGAAAATGGTCTGGGAGCGGTCGACAGGATCGAAGAAGATGGAAGCATCCACGATACTTATCGGATCGAATATCTGCGGGAACATATCGGCGCAGTGAAAGAGGCGCTTGAGGATGGAGTCGATGTGTTCGGATACTGCAGCTGGGGTTGCATCGATGAGATCTCGGCTGCCAGCGGGCAGATGAACAAGCGCTATGGTTTCATTCATGTCGATCTGGATGATGAGGGGAATGGAAGCCTGGAGAGAAGAAGAAAGGATTCTTTCTTCTGGTATAAGAAGGTGATCTCTTCAAATGGTGAGGATCTGAAATAAAATACCTGCAGATGCAGGTATTTTTCGATCATGGATCACGAAATATGGAACAGCTCTTCCAGGGCTTTTCTGACACCGTCTTCATTGTTGGATGGACAGATCCTGTCGGCATGTTTCTTGGTCTCGTCGTCGGCATTCTCCATGACGATGGAGAGTCCTGCCGTATCCAGCATGGCCAGGTCGTTTGCGGCATCGCCGAAGGCGACGGAATCCGCA
>JAILBD010000114.1 GCA_024681275.1 Erysipelotrichaceae bacterium | reverse complement strand
CTATGATTTGATCAAGGACAATGAATCGATCCGTTTCATCTATGATGCGGCTGTGATCAGGATAGAGGACAAGGTCCTGACGGTGCAGTCACCTGAAGGCCTTGAGAAGATAGCGGCGGATGCCATCGTGATGTCCACCGGTTGCAGGGAGAGGCCTGCGGGAGCCATCGGGCTCAAGGGCAATCGCTGCGAGGGCGTCTATACGGCCGGAACAGCGCAGAAGTATCTGAACAAGGAAGGCTTCCTGGTCGGAAAGAGGGTCTTTATCCTGGGTTCCGGTGACATCGGACTGATCATGGCCAGGAGGATGACACTGGAAGGTGCAAAGGTCATCGGTGTTGCCGAACTGCAGCCGTATTCAAATGGCCTGGCCCGAAACATCAAGCAGTGTCTGGAAGACTTCGATATCCCGCTGTATCTTTCACATACCGTAGAGTCGGTCCACGGTTCAGGCAGGCTTGAATCCATCACCTTGATCGAGGTCGACAAGGACCTGAGAAAGATACAGGGTTCCGAAAGAAAGATAGACTGTGACTGTCTGCTTCTCTCGATCGGTCTGATCCCGGAAAACACGCTGATCGAGGAACTGGGTGTGGAGCTCGACAAACGCACCAGAGGTGCGATCGTCGATGACCGCTATATGACCAGTGTGGAGGGCATCTTTGCCTGCGGTAACGCCTTGCATGTGCACGATCTGGTCGACTATGTCTCGCAAGAGGGAAAGAAGGCCGGCAAGGCGGCGGCAGACTATGTGCTGGGCGTCGAGACGAACGGTGATCTGGTGAAAAACAGCGTCAGCAATGGCGTTTCCTACATGGTCCCTCAGTCTTTCCACAAGGGAAGGGATCTGGAATTCATGTTCAGAGTCAACAGGGTCTTCAAGGGTTGTTCCATCCATGTTTATGGAAAAGGATTGGACAAGAAGATCAGAAAGATAGGCATCGTGCCTAGCGAGATGCAGAAGGTACTGCTGAAGAAAGAAGAACTGCAGGGCCTTGAAGGAGAACTTCATTGGGAGGTAGTCGAATGAAACTGATCTGTATCAGCTGCCCGCGCGGCTGCCCTATGGAAGCGGAACTGATCGGGACTGAAGTCAGGGTCAGCGGCAATTCCTGCCCGCGCGGCGAGGCTTATGCCCGTAATGAACTGCTCGATCCGAAACGCATCCTGACGACGACCGTTGGGATCGAGTCGGAAAAATATCACCGTCTTCCTGTCATCTCGTCTTCTCCGCTTCCGAAGGAGAAGATCATGGATGCCATGAGAGCGCTCAAGGGAGTGTCTGTCAAGACACCTGTCCATATGGGTGATATCATCATAAAAGATATATTGGATCTGAACGTGGATATCATCGCTTCCAAAAGTATTGAAAAATGAAAAAACTGCTGTCCTTATTATTGATGATCCTTGTGCTGTGCGGATGTAAGCAAAGGGAAGACTTCTATGTCTTCTCTTTTGATGATTTCACGATCGCGCCGGGATATGACGATGTCGAGTATCTGCGCCTCATTTTTGATCTGGATCTGCCTGAGACCATGGAGGCGGATGAAGTGCTAACGGATCAGGAAGTCTATTTCTGGGATGGCTTTTTCGCTTCCGTAGATATCAGGAATGACAGCGGAAAGCCGATCAGCATCGATAAGGGGAAGATCGGCAGGCTCATCTTCTATCTCGCCAACTATCCGGCTTCTTCGTACAAGATCTCGGGAGTGGAGCTGAGTGAAAGCGTCAAGGAGAACTGTGACAGCTTCGGGGGGAAATACATCGAAAGGAACGGCTATGCCTGCGCTTTCGGAAAGAAGTCGGAAGACAAGAACAACATCGTAGTCCTGTATGGCGATATCTTCGGTATCGATCAGGACAGGCTCGATCATATAGAGATCTATGTTGAATGATGCCAGAACGATCTGTTTCAACGCTGTGCACGCCTGTCTGCCTGACAGAGGCGTGGCAAAAGCACTGAAGGATCTTCACATTGAAAAGGATGTTTATCTGGTTGCCACAGGCAAGGCAGCTTTTGCGATGGCAAAAGAGGCGGTGAAACATGTCGGAGTGAAAAGAGGCATCGTCATTTCCAAGTACGGTCATATCGAAGGAGAACTGGATCATATCGACACTTATGAAGCCGGTCATCCCGTCCCTGATCTCAACGGCATTTCAGCGACCGAGAAGGTGATCGAAATGTGTTCGGATCTGAAGGAAGATGATACCGTGCTTTTTCTTTTGTCCGGCGGGGCGTCCTCTCTGTTTGAGAGTCCTGTGATCAGTCTGGAAAAACTGCAGCAGATCAATGCGGAGATGCTGAAGAAGGGCCTGAACATCTTTGAGATCAATGCCGTCAGGAAAAAGCTGTCAAAGGTGAAAGGAGGCCGTTTCGCGGATCTTTGCGCACCGGCAAGAGTCTGTTCCATCATCCTTTCCGATGTCCTGTCGGATCGTCTGGATACGATCGGTTCCGGGCCGACTGTCAAGGATGAGACGGATGCGGATATGGCTTTGCAGATCCTGGCGGATCATCAGATCGATGTCGGAGATGATGTGAGAAAGATCATCCAAAACAGCCGGGTCTCAAAAGCGGAGAATGCGGTCAATATCGTGACCGGTTCAGTGAAAGTCCTCTGCCAGGAGGCGATGAAAGAGGCTGAGAAGCTCTCTTACAGGCCTGTCCTTTTGAGTGATCACATCGATATTGAAGCCAGGGAAGCCGGTGATCTTCTGTATGAGAAGATCCTGGAACATCTCAATGATGATGAAGATGTCGCGCTCATCATGGGTGGTGAGACGATCGTCCATGTGAAAGGAAGCGGACTGGGTGGCAGGAATCAGGAGCTGGTCTTTTCACAGATGAAGCATATCGCTGGCCTGGAGAACGTCATCATCATGTCGATCGGATCGGATGGTACGGATGGTCCGACCGATGCGGCAGGCGGATACGTGGACGGGACTTCCTATCGGAAACTGCTGGAAAAGGGCGGGGATTTTGA
>JAILBD010000076.1 GCA_024681275.1 Erysipelotrichaceae bacterium | reverse complement strand
GCCATATTTGTCACGCAGCAGGTAAAAATCAGATATATATCCGCCTTCTGTTTGAAATCAACCTCTTTAAAATACATGTCCATGTTTTCCCTGACATAGGTCGCTTCAAAATCGTTGACCTTGCAGCCCAGGATCATCATTGCATATGTTTTCATTGGCATTTGCTCGCTATAATACAAGTCATGTAGATCGCAGCGGTTTCCGCCCTCAGTATTCTTTTTCCAAGGCTCACCGACTCAAACCCCATATCAGTAAACTGGTGGTATTCTTCTGCTGTAAAACCGCCTTCCGGTCCGATTACATAGGTGATTGAATCGGCTTTACGAATATCCCTGATTTCCTTTTCGGCTTCATAACAAAAATAGTTGATATCGCTCTTGTAATTGACAAGCTGTTGGATGGACGATACCGAGCAGATTTCAGGAATATAATTGCGATGAGACTGTTCGGCAGCTTCTCTTGCGATCTTGGAAAGTCGAATCGTTTTCTTCTCTTCCTTCAGGCGCACGATACTTCTTTGCGCCTCATACAGAACGATTCGATTTACGCCCAGTTCTGTCAGCTTTTGAACGCAGAGTTCCAGTTTGTCGTTCTTGATCAGCGAAAGGATGCATGTGATCCTGCATTCCAGTTCATTGTTCTCTTCTGTCTTTTCTTCAATCATACAGTGCTGTCTGTCGATCAAGCGCGCATGATAGATGACACCATCCCTGTCGCAGATACGAAATACATATTTTTCATCTTTGCGCAGCACTTTGATCAGATGATAAAGAATTTCCTGCGGAAGAAGGACTTTCATTCCTGTACCCAGTTTCTCTTGGATAAAATACTGCTGCATAAGAATATTATAACTTAAAAAGGACAAGCTACCTGTCCTTTGTTTCTTCATCTTCATTTTTGAAAGTGATCTTGATCTCGTTGACTTTTTTGGAGTCAGCATCGGTAACTTCTATATGCATGTTGCGGAAATCGAAGCTGTCACCTTTGACCGGGATCTTGTCGAGCATGTCAATGACCCAGGCGGAAGTCGTATTGAATTCGTATTCTTCATCAAAATCTATGCCAAAGTGTTCAAACATGTCTTCATAGTCGACATCAGCCTTTACGAGGTAGACATTATCATTCACTTTCTTGTAGTATTCAATGACCTCGTCATGTTCATCGTATATCTCCCCAACCAGTTCTTCCAGAATGTCTTCCATGGTAATGATACCCTGGGTACCGCCGTATTCATCTACGACAACGGCCATGTGTGTCTTGGAAGTCTGAAATTGCTTGAGAAGAGATGAAATCTTGACCTGCGGCGAAGTGAAGAGAACATCCTTCAATATATCTCTGATATCTGTGGATTTTTCATAGAAAAGATGGTAATAGAAATCCTTCTCAATCAGAACGCCAATGATGTTATCGATGGAATCCTCATAGACCGGAAGTCTTGAGAAACCGGAATCCCGGTATTTCAGTTCGATCTCCTCAATTGTATTGTCGTTAACGTCTACTGCGACGACATCAATACGCGGCGTCAGGATTTCACCGACATCAAGATCGTTGAATTCCAGCGCGTTGGTAATAAGATCAGCCTCATGGTCTTCGATATCTCCATCTTCATTTGCTTCCTCTACCATCGTTATGAATTCATCCGTGGAATATGCATCGTTTTCGCCTCCAAACATCGAAGCGATCAGCTTTTCGGCATAATGGAAGACAAATGTCAGCGGAGTGAATATCCAAACGAGAAAACGCAGAATCGGTGTCGAAGACATGGCGAATTTTTCCGGGATGAATTTTGAAATATTCTTCGGAAGTATCTCTCCGATGATCATAATGACAAGAGTCATGACGATCGAAGATACAGTGACGCCTTTTCCGCCCAGCAGTTTGGTGAAGAACACGGTTGCAAGGGAAGCAGATACGACATTGACGATCGTGTTGCCGATAAGGATCGTCGTCAGCAGTTTCGAAAAATTTTCCGTGAGTTCATAAGTCTTTTCCGCTCTCTTGTTTCCAGCGTTTGCCAAGGCTTTGATCTTTATCCTGTTCAAAGAACTGAAAGCAGTCTCTGAAGCAGAAAAAAAGCTGTAACACAAGACGAGCAGCGAAATTATAATCAACAAATCGGAATTATTCATTAAAACACCTCATTTCTGAAGTGCAGCAAGTACACGGTAAAGGAACTTCTTCTGATTTATACATAACAGAAGTATTTTAACAAAAACATTGATTAATATCAATATTTAAAAGTCTCTCGGAAGAATCCGAGAGACTTTCTTTTCATCATGTCCGTGTCTTGAAGAAGGAAGGAACATCGTCGTCATCTGTATTGCTGACAACTTCGTCCTTGTTTACCCCTTCTTTTTCTGAAGGCCTTTCAAAGATCAGATTCGTCGTCGGCTGAACAGTTGTATGCTGGGTATTAGGAAGATCGAAACCAGTAGCGATGACTGTAACGATGATTGCCTCACCAAGAGATTCATTGATCGCTACACCATAAATGATATCGATATCATTACCGGCGGCTTCTTTTATGAAGTCTACAGCAATAGAAGAATCCTGCAGGGAGATGCTCGGTCCACCGGTAATATTGATGATTGCAGACTTGGCGCCCTTGATGTTCGCTTCAAGCAGTGGTGAGCGGATTGCCCTGGCGGCAGCCTCTTTGGCTTTGTTTTCACCCTGTGCCATACCGATGCCGATGAGAGCAGTACCCTTACCGGCCATAACGGAACGGATATCCGCAAAATCAAGGTTGATGAATGCCGGCACAGCAATCAGATCGGTGATTGTCTGAACACCCTGCCTTAAGACATTGTCAGCTTCCTTGAAGGCTTCCTGCATAGGAATCTTTCCTATTACATTGAGCAGTTGGTTATTTGAAACGATAATAAGTGAATCGACATACTGTTTGATCTGTTCGATACCGACATTTGCCTGGTCCATTCTCTTTCTGCCTTCGAAATCAAAAGGCTTTGTGACGATACCGACAATGAGGGAACCCTGTTCCTTGGCGAATTTCGCAAAGATCGGGGCTGCGCCGGTTCCGGTTCCACCGCCCATACCGCAGGTAAGGAAGACCATGTCTGCCCCGGCGAGCGCTTTTTTGATCTCATCCTGAGATTCTAAAGCAGCTTTCTGTCCCATTTCCGGATTGCCGCCGGCGCCGAGACCCTTTGTCAGTTCTCTTCCTAAGACAATCTTGTTTGGGCACTTAGAAAGATTCAAAGACTGGATATCCGTATTGCATACATAGAAATCCACACCTTTGACGCCGTCATTCACCATTCTGGAAACAGCATTGCATCCGGCACCGCCGATACCGAACACCTTGATTCTGGCCACTTGGTTATATTCAGGTTTGATGCTCATTTACTTATCCCCCTTTTCCATATACTGTTTAAAAAGATTTTTTATCTTTGTGGTAATCGTTTCCCCTTCCGAATCCAGTTCCTTCTGATCAATCAGGGAATCATATTTCAACAGATCGATGCAGCAGACATCCAGATCGTTCATCAATACTTTATCACGATAAACAAAGAAAGTTCCATATAAAGCTGCAAGAGACGGATCACGGACGCCGATTGTATCCGGATAATAAGAACGCACATCACATCCGGCCTTCTCTTTCAATACTTTTTCGAACATCCGCATTTGCTGGCCTTCGCCGGTGATGACGATGGATGCTCCGCTTTCGATAATCGGTCTGCACATCGTGATCAGCTTTTCAGACAGCGTTTCAAGCGGTTTTTGTACGGTTTCATTCAGCATTCTTGTCGTCATCGTTTTCGTGTTTCCGGAATCGGACCACGCATAGACAATGTCGTCGGGATACTCGCTATCATAGTTTACTGAATATTTAACAAGTTTGGCAATATCGTTATACGGAACGGAATAGGTCCTGTAGACCCTGTTGATGAGGGAATTTAGACCATCAAATACGATTTCCGTCGAAACGAGCTTCCCCTTTGTCAGCAGAGAAAGGTATGTGCAACTTCGATTGACATCGAGCATGATGATCGGCTTGCTCAGCGATTCTTCAAACAGAGCTGCCTCCTTGGCGATCGCGTATGTATTCAAGACGATGTCGAGTACTTTTATGCCGCTTGCTTCAACAGCCGATACATAATCATAACAGACATTGATGTCAGCACAAAGCAGATCTATGTCTACAATGACTTCATTGCAGTTCTCCTTTTCCGGAAGTCGCCTGGTCGCAATGCCGTTGACAGTGTATTTAACGATCATCGGATTGACGACCATGACATCACTGTCCACTCTTGTCTTTAGGGAATTGCTGATTGCGCGAGCAATGTCATGCTTCTCTACTGTTCCGCTGTCAATCACAACTTTGCTTCGAAGCGGAAAGCGCTTAAAATTGTAAGCGGGCAAAACCAAAAGAACTTCTTCGATATCCGAACCGATCTTTCCAGATGTCTGGGCAACAGCTTTGCGTATATCCTCAACGAGCTTTTCTCTGTCACTGATTTTGAAATCGCTTATCGTAGTCGTCGGATACTTGTCCGCTCTGATGATATTGAAACGGGTATTAAAATACTCACCAACGAGTATTCTGATCTCACATTCACAGAGTTCCAATGCAGCGTAAACCTGTTTTATAATTTTGCTCATACATTGTAATTTTAGCATAATTCAGATTTCTGAAACGATAAATAATTATTTATTTGCATTTGCAAAACAGTTATGGTAAAGTAATAAAGCGTTAAAAATAAAGAAAGGGGGCAAGCTGTATGTCAAGAGTTTGTGCTATCACTGGTAAAAAACAGATGTCTGGTAATAACCGTTCACATTCACTTCGTGCTACACGCCGTAAATGGAATGTAAATCTTCAGACCGTTACAATGATGGTTGATGGTAAACCAAAGAAGGTTCGCGTTTCTGCCCGCGCACTTAGAACTTTAAAGAATCAGGCAAAGGCAGCATAACTTCCGAAAGGAAGTTTTTTTATTTTATCAACATCAGGATTATAGATGAAACGACTTCTATGAGACCTGCGATCAGTGTCTCTTTGATGAGACCGCTCTGTTCTCTGATGTTATAGCGCATGTCCCTGCTAACTTTCTCATATTGATTCAGAATAGAGCCGCCTCTTGCGGCGTTCTGTCCAAACATCGTATGCAGGAATGTGAAGCTGCCTGCCACTGTGACAGCGCCTGTCATCATCAGGGAATCAGAAAGACGCATGCCGAAAAGATACGATATGAAACAGGCTAGTACCGCTCCAGAAATAAGAGTAAACACAAATTTCGCATATCTGAAATCATTCATAATAAAACTACTTCTTTACAATTCAAGTAAAATAGGATCTCGACGATCCTATTCACATCTTCTCAGTTTCTCCACATTGGATCGGATGTCACCATTAAAGACGAAGGAACCTGCGACAAGTGCTTCAGCACCCCTGCTGAGCAGGTCGTGTGCATTACGGTCACTGACCCCGCCGTCGATCTCGATGATGAAATCCAGTCCTTTTTCTTTTTTGTAAGCGTTCAGTTCTTCCAGTCTTGGAAGAGCTTCAGGCATGAAAGACTGGCCCCCATATCCAGGTTCCACCGACATGAGAAGGAAAATATCGATCTTATCCAGCAGTGCCTTGATCGATCCCACCGGCGTATTCGGCTTGATCGAGATCCCGGCTTTCAGATACATGGCATGGATCTTGTCGATCAGCTCAACACATTTGTCGATATCATTGAACACTTCATAATGGAACGTGATCGCATCAGCACCGGCTTTGGCAAAGACTTGGGCGTAGTGTTCCGGATCATCGACCATTAGATGGACATCCAGGAATTTTTCAGTGTTTCTTCTGACAGTCTGACAGATACCGGGACCAAAAGTCAGATTCGGAACAAAATGAGCATCCATGACGTCGAAATGGATCCATTCGACGCATTCATTCAGAGCATCCATTTCTTCCTTGAAGTGATCAAAATGCATGGAATACAAAGATGGTGAAACGATCATGAACTAATCCTCCTTGACCGTATAGTAATAGATGACGACCCGCAGATCATCGATATCTTCGAAAGTCTTGCCCAGTTCAGGTGCGGTTTTGACGACACGATTCACATCCGAATTGACCAGCTCTTCTTCGCTGAAGAAAGAATAGTCCTCTTCCGAAAGGATATAACTCACATTGTTCTCTTCAAGATATTCGATCGCTCTGGCGATATCCCAGCCGATCAGATCAGCCAGAATGACCGACTTGTTTTCCAATGCGTATTTGATCGTGATCTCGTTGTTCTGAGAAGCATCGAATTTCGTGCCTGCCGGCAGTGACTGTTCAATGACCGTGCCAGGTTGAGCATCCGATTCGACAGGCAGCAATTTGACATTGAAATTCAGCTGTTTCAAGGCATCTCTGGCACTTTCATAGTTCCTTCCTACATAATTCTCAAGGATCGAATAAAGCCCACTGGAGACCGTTATTTTGATCTTGGTACCGATCTCGACTTCCTGATGAGCAGCCGGATTGGAGGAGATGATATGGTCTTTTTCGATGTTGTCCGAAAGGATCCATGTGATCCTGGAATCATCGATCTCCAGATCTTTCTGTGCAAGAAGGTCTTTTGCTTCCTGGACAGTCATGTTCGAAAGATCAGGAACGGTCACGAAACGGTTCTTGTTTCCGATCAGACCGGTCAGAAAAAGAACAAGGACAAGAGCGATGATGGAGATCAGAGATGCGATGATCAGGAAAGTCGTCGAGAAGAATCTTCCAGACTTTTCACCCTTTTTGTTTTCTTTGGCAAGTTTTGAGATATGAACGGATTCATTGTTCTCTTTTTCTTTCTTGTCATAGCTCCTGACAGGCGGATCATTGCGATGTTCCCTTTTCAGACACTCGTTCAGATCCTGCAGCATCAGTGCGATGTTCTTATAGCGATCGGAAGGATTCTTTGCGGTCGATCTGATCACGATATTTTCTACAGACTGAGGGATCTGCGGATTGAAGCTTCTGACTGACGGGATCGTTCCTTTGATATGCATCAGAGCGACCTGTACAGGATTTTCCGCTTTATAAGGAACGTCACCGGTTAGAAGTTCATAAAAAACGATGCCCAATGAATATATGTCCGACTGCATCGTCGCAGGTTTCCCTCTGGAAAGCTCTGGAGCCAGATAATGAACGGATCCCAGAACTGAATCCTTGTGTGTCAGCTGCATTGCCCCACTTGCAAGAGCGATACCAAAATCTGATAACTTGATGGTCCCATCGTCTTTGATCAGGACATTCTGTGACTTGACATCACGATGGATGACATTGTTGCGGTGGGCTTCAAGAAGTGCCCCGGCCAATTGTTTCATCATCCAGACCGCTTCCTTATAAGGAATCGGCCCTCTTTTCTTGATCAGCTGTTTCAGCGTATAGCCTTTGATGTACTCCATCACGATGTAATGCTTATCACCGTCGTCTCCGACGTCATAAACATCAACGATATTCGGATGCGAAAGCTGAGTGACTGCTCCCGCTTCCCTCTTGAACCTTTCAAGCGCAGTATCATCATCAGCCATATCAGACTTGAGGATCTTGACGGCTACTTCTCTTTTTAAAATCACATCATAAGCAAGATAGACATCTGCCATGCCTCCCCTGCCGATCAATTTTACGATCCTATAACGATTACCGATGTATTCCGACATAGTCCCTACCTCTTCACCAAAATGATCGTGATATTGTCATAACCGCCCTTCAGCAAAGCGAGATCCTTGAGATCCTCGCATTTGCCTGAAACAGAAGAGTGTTTGGAAGTGACGATCTTTCTGATCTCGTCATCACTCACGTAAGCATGCAAGCCATCAGAACAGACCAGATAGTATTCCATATCCTTCACTTTATGAACGTCAGGTGTACAGACCGGATAAATTCCGATCGCCTTGACCAGATAATGCTTTTTCGGATGATTGACCGATTCTTCGTAGGAGATCTGACCTTTCTGAAGCATCTGATTCACCAGTGTATGATCAAAAGTCAGCTGGAAAGGCCACTCATCAAGAAAACCGTAGACTCTGGAATCACCGCAGTTGATGCTGATGGTCCCGCAGGAAGTGATCAGTATGCCGGTCAAGGTCGTGCCCATGCCGGAATACTCATCATATTTCATGGAAAGATCGTAAATATGTTTGTTTGCTGCCTGCACATGATAAAGCATGTAATTGATGGCGTCTTCGATCTTTTCAAAAGGACCTGATTCCTTGAAATTGTCGTCAAAATATTTGATCGTCTCACCGCTGGCCACTTCACCGGCTTTTCCGCCGCCGATGCCATCAGCTACCAGAGCCAGAAAATCGCCATACGCATTCGTGATGGCAAGATAAGAGTCCTGATTCTTTTCTCTGACCAGTCCTACATCTGTGATACAAGCATATTCCATAATCTTATTTTAAATGATTGGCCCTCAATTGGCCACAGGCAGCATCGATATCATCACCCTTCTTCTGCCTCAAAGTAAC
>JAILBD010000061.1 GCA_024681275.1 Erysipelotrichaceae bacterium | reverse complement strand
GATGCCAATATCGAGATCATCGTCGGCCAGAGCCTGATCGATTCCAATAAGGCGACTCTGGAGATCTCCAGACAGGAACTGGAGTCCGGTGAGAAGCTCCTTGAAAGCAGTGAGGCACAACTCAATGATGGGATACGTCAGGCGGAAGCGGCTGCCGGCAGGGATTTTGATACGCTGTATACGGAAGTCTCGGCTGCCTATACCTCCTATATCATGATCCGGGAGAGCAATTTCGATACCGCTTCCTATACGGATCGCCTCGTCAGGGAACTGCAGGAGGAGAAGCAGCAGAATCTGAACAGGATCGCTCAGATCGATGCGGAGATGGCGGCGCTGGATCCCGGAGCGGAAGATTACGCAGACAGAAGGGCGGATCTGGAACTGGAGAAGCAGAACCTCACGATACGCAACGCCGTCATCGATGAGACTTTGAGCAACTATGACGGGATCGATGAAACAGCAGGAGGGACCAAACAGGAGATGCTGGATACGATCGATGCGCAATTCAACGGCTCGATCGAGGAGACTTACATCCAGCTCAGGACTTTATATGAGGGCAGAGAGAAACTGAAGTCTTCCCGCAGGCAGCTGGAGGAAGGAAGAGAGCAGCTGGAGGAAGGCGAAGCGGCTCTGATCGAGGCTCAGCAGAAGCTGGATGCCGGCAGAAGGGAATATGAAAGGGGACTGAAGGAATACAATGAAGGTCTCATGACTTTCAACGACGAGATCGAGAAGGCGCAGAACGACCTGAACAAGGCGGAAGAGGAACTCAATGATCTGCCGAATGCGACCTGGATGATCCTGAACAGGGATTCACAGTATTCCGCTTACATGTACAAGAACACGATCCGGCAGATGACGTCGATCGGCTATGCCCTGCCTTTTCTTTTCTATCTGGTCGCGGCGCTGGTCTGCATGACGACTATGACCAGGCTCGTGGATGAGCAGAGGTCCCAGATCGGCATCTTCATGGCTCTTGGTTTTTCGGAGGGACAGGTCATCGGCAAGTATGTCCTTTACGCCCTGCTGGCTGCTTTGAGCGGTTCAATGATCGGGATCATCGGGGGACAGTTGGTCTTTCCGACCGTCATCTACAACACCTGGCGGCTGATGTATGATCTGCCGAAGATCAAGCTGTATTTCCCGGTCGTCTATGTCGTGATCTGCATCATGGCTTTCTCGGTGCTGATGTCGCTGGTGACTTTCCTGGTCGTCAGAAAGACGATACAGGACATGCCGTCGCAGCTGTTGAGACCTAAGGCACCGAAATCCTCGAAGCGGGTCCTCCTGGAAAGGATCGGCTTCCTGTGGCGGAGGCTGTCTTTCACTTCCAAGATCACAGCCAGGAACATCTTCCGTTACAAGTCGCGTTTCCTGATGACAGTCATCGGCGTGGCGGGCTGTACCGCTCTGCTGGTGGTGGGTTTCGGTATCAAGGATTCGATCTCGGACATCGTTTCCATCCAGTATGGTCAGATCTTCGCCTATGACTACCAGATCGATCTGGAGAACGATCATCATCTCCCGGAAAACATCTCGGTCCTGAAGAAGGACCTGAACAACAACGAGGTCGTTCCGTTCATGACTTATACGACCAAGGCTTACATGAACAATGACGATGGGACGCTGACGGTCGAAGTCTTCGATGCCAGGGAATCGAGGCAGGTGCTGAATCTGAGGCAGAGGGATCACAGGACGGACATCGAACTGGATAACAGCGGCGTGGTGATCTCCGAGAAATTCTGCATCAATCACAAGCTGAAAGAAGGCGATCTCATCACGATCGAATCGCAGAACGGTCTCAAGAGGGAAGTGAAGATCGCGAAGATCTGTGAATTCTACTTCCAGCATTATCTCTTCATTTCCGAGGAGTACTATGAGGAGGTCTTCGGTGAGAATGTTCATGCCAACAGTATCGCCGTTTCGACAGATGATGTCGAATCTCTGAAGAAAGATGTCGATGATCTTGAAGACTATATCTCCATGGTGGATTTCTCCGGTCTGATCGCCCAGTTCGAGACGATGATCAAGGCTTTGAATTTCATCATCGCTGTCATCATCGTGGCGGCCGGTTCACTGGCTCTGGTGGTGCTGATCAATCTGATCCAGGTCAATATCGCCGAGCGGATCAGGGAGATCGCAACACTGAAGGTCCTGGGTTTCCACGATCAGGAGGTCAACAGCTACATCTTCAAGGAGGTCCTGCTGCTGACGGTCATCGGCGGACTGGCGGGCTTGCCGCTGGGCGTTGCGGAACATCACTTCATCATGAATGTCATCAATATGGATATGATGATGTTCGGCATGAACATCTCGCTGTTCAGTTTTTCGGTCTCGTTTGTGATCACACTGGTCTTCACGCTGCTGGTGTCGATGTTCATGCGCAGACATCTTCGTGATATCGCCATGGTGGAGTCGCTGAAGTCGGTGGAATAGTTAAATGAAGGCTGGAATGGCTTATAATAGAAATGAAAGAAAGAGGACAATATCATGAATGCTTTAGACAGATACAACGAGTGGCTGGAGAAGCTGGATAAGAACGATCCGCTTTATCAGCAGCTGCTGGACATCAAGGATGATCCGCAGGCGATCGAAGAGAGATTCTATCAGGATATCACGTTCGGAACGGCGGGTCTTCGCGGCAAGGTCCTGGCCGGCACCAACTGCATGAACTACTATACGGTCGGCAGGGCGACGCAGGGTATCGCCAACTACATCAAGCGCTTCGGTCAGGAGGCCATGGACAAGGGCGTCGTCATCGCGCATGACTGCCGTCACATGTCCAGAGAGTTCTGTCTGCATACGGCGGCTATCCTGGCTGCCAATGGCATCAAGGCTTACATCTTCAACGACCTGACGGCGACACCGGAGCTGGCTTTCACGGTCGTCAGACTGGGCACCAAGGCCGGTATCAACATCACCGCTTCCCACAATCCGAAGGACTACAACGGCTACAAGGCGTACTGGGAGGATGGCTGCCAGGTCTCCAGTGCTGTCGCTGAGGGCATGTTGGCGGAGATCGAGAAGATCGATCCGTTCAGGAACGTTCTCGATGGACACTTCCGGGCCGAGATGGAAAAGGGCATGATCACCATCCTGGATGATGATTTCGACCGGGAGTACATCGAACATGTCAAGTCACTGGCGATCCATGACGGCGATGAGCTCGACCTGAACATCCCGATGGTCTATTCACCGCTCAATGGCTGCGGCACGAAGCCTTTTGCGGCCATGATGAATGAGAGAGGTTTCCACAACTGGCACTTCGTCGAGGAACAGAAGGATCCGGATCCCGATTTCAAGACGGTCGGTTATCCAAACCCTGAAGATCCGAAGGCATTCAAGCTGGCGGAGGAACTGGGCAGAAAGATCGGGGCTGAGCTGCTGATGGCGACTGACCCGGACGCGGACAGGTTCGCGATCGAACTGCGTAACGACAAGGGCGAATATGTGCCGCTCAACGGCAATCAGACGGGCTATCTGCTGGTCAACTACCTGCTGGAAGGCAGGAAGGATGCGGGAACGCTTCCTGAGAAGGGTGCGATGGTCAAGTCCATCGTCACTTCCACGATGACGACGGAGATCGCCAAGGCTTACGGCGTGAAGATGTTCGAGGCCCTGACCGGTTTCAAGAACATCTGCGGACGCATCCCTTATCTGCAGGAGAACGGCTATACCTATCTCTTTGGTTATGAGGAGTCGGTCGGTTATGCCGCTTCGCCGATGATCAGAGACAAGGACGGCATTTCAGCGGGCATGTTGGTGACGGAAGCTGCCGCGTATTACCGCAAACAGGGCAAGACCCTCTTCAATGTCCTGCAGGAACTCTATGAGAAGTATGGCTATTATGCGGAAGATGAGCCGAATCTGATCCTGGAGGGCATCGCCGGTGCGCAAAGGATCTCGAGGATGATGGCCCATGTCAGAGCCAATCTGCCGGAAGAGGTGGCAGGTATCAAAGTCAACAAGGTCATCGACTATGCCAATGGCTACGAAGACATCCCGGCTTCCAATGTCCTGAGGTTCTTCCTCGAGGATGGCAGCTGGTTCGCGGTGAGACCTTCCGGAACGGAGCCTAAGATCAAGTTCTACTTCTACACCGTTCAGGATTCGCGTGAGAAAGCCCTGGAGGTCAACAAGAAGATCAGGGAAGACGTCATGGCGCTGGTCACGGCAGTTGAATAACAAAAGAGAAAACAGGATATAAAAAAACAGGCTCCGGTATCTGCCGGAGCCTTTGAACACTTAGGAACCTGATGAGGAAGAAGACGATGAAGATGAGGATCCCGCGGAAGCGTTCTCCCTGTCTCTGATCATGTGGATCAGCGTGACGAGTATCGCCACGACGATCTCCTCCTTATCCACCTGATAGATGTCGATGCAGTATTTGTCGTGGATCGACAGCAGTTTCTGGGATATGACGGCGACGATCTCTCCTTCTTCGTCGTAGAGCTGGAAATTGAGGCCCAGGATATTGCCTTGCAGCTGCCAGCCCAGTCCTTCGATGTTGGTGATGTCCCTGATCAGGTGGAAGAGTTCGTTGGACATTTCAAAAGAAGTGCCGTCAGCCATGTCGATATGGTGTCTTTCATGGAGAGACAGGAACTTTCTTTCGATATGTGCGATCAGACTTCCGCTCGCGTTCCGGACATCGGTCTTGTCATGAAGCGACAGGAACCTGGATCCGGAATGATATGCCAGATGGCCGTTCTCATCGGTGATATCGATCTTGTGGTGAAGCGAGAAGATCGCAGTCGATGTGAAAAGGGAACGGTAAGGCCGGCCGAATTCTTCGACGTTGTTCACATTGGCTTCTTCACCTTGTTCACGAAAGCGGTGATATTTTGAAAACACACCCATTGATATTGCCTCC
>JAILBD010000050.1 GCA_024681275.1 Erysipelotrichaceae bacterium | reverse complement strand
CGCCAAGAACGCTGCAGCAGTCGCGGCTGGCGGCAAGGCTTCCCTGATCCTGACAAACGAGACACTGGGTGCCTGGATCTGGCTGGGCGGCACAGGCTGTACGCTGATGCTCTGCGTGCTCTTCCTCTTCTGCAAGTCTGAGAAGCTCAAAGGCTTGGGCAGGACCTGCATCTTACCGGGCATCTTCAACATCAACGAGCCGATCGTCTTCGGTTCCGTCGTATTCAACCCGTTGCTGATGATCCCGTTCTGGATCAACCCGATCGTCGTTTCCGTCATCACTTATCTGGTGCTGAAGGCGGGAATGGTCACGATCCCTTCAACTTCCTTCCTGCTCTGGTATATGCCGATCCCTATCCAGACATATCTGGTCAACTATGACTTCAGAGGTGTCATCCTGGTACTGGCTTTACTGGCTCTCACTGCTGTGATCTACTATCCGTTCGTCGTCGCTTACGACAGACAGTGTGTCGAAGAAGAAGCTGCTGAAGCGAAATAATCACAAGATCTGTTAAAGGAGAAAACTTATGACATTAGATGAATTGAATGAAAAATCGATGGAAATGATCGTGGCTGCCGGTGAGGCAAGGAATGCCTTGAACATGGCTCTGAATTCGATCGATGATGCCGATAAGTACAATGAGCTGATGGAACAAGCCAGAAAGGCGATCACGAGATCCCACACCGCACAGACCAAGGTCCTGCAGGGGACGATCACCGACACGTCTTTCTATCCGAACATCCTGTTCACACACGCACAGGATACGCTGATGACGGTCATGAGCGAGATCAATACCGGCAAGCAGTTAGGCAATCTCTACAGAAAACTTGTGGAGAAGATCAATGAAAAATAGATTCTACTTTGGTGGGAGCATAGCCTCCCACCAATGTGAGGGTGCCTGGAACGAAGATGGCAAAGGCCTCGGCATCATGGATCTGGTCACCGTGGGAAGCAGGGATGTTCCGCGTGCTTTCCACGATGAACTGAAGGAAGGCATCTATTATCCTTCCCATGACGGCATCGATTTCTATCATCGTTACAAGGAAGATATCGCCTTGTTCAAAGAGTGCGGTTTTTCTGCCTTGCGCATCTCGATCGACTGGCCGAGGATCTATCCCAACGGCGATGATGAAGAGCCGAATCAGAAGGGGATCGAACACTATCGCGATGTAATCAGGGAACTGAAGAAGAACGGAATCGAACCGATCGTCACGCTCTTCCATTTCGAGATGCCGATGAACATCGTGAAGAAGTACGGCTCCTGGCAGAACAGGAAGACCGTGGACCTCTATCTCAGATATGCAAAGACGATGTTCGAAGCCTACAAGGGCGAGGTCAGATACTGGTCCACTTTCAATGAGATGAATCATCTCGATTCCGATGTGGAGCTTTCCGATTTCTTCACATACATGAATACCGGTTTATGCTACTCCAGGCTGGAGGAGCCGGCAAAGGTCATGGTGAACTGCGCCTACAATATGACGCTGGCTTCCGTGAAGGCTGTGCAGCTGGGTCATCAGATCGATCCGGACTATCAGATCGGCTGTGTCTTCGGGCTGACGCCGGTCTATGCCTACAGCGCCAATCCTGATGATTCGATCAGGGCTTTCCAGGCGATGGACAGGGACTGGTATCAGATCGATGCCATGACCAAGGGCGCTTTCCCGGAATACAAACTGGAAGCCTACAGGCAAAGAGGCGTCGAGATAGAGATCTCTGATGAGGACAGAAAGGCCTTTGATCAGGGAAGGATCGACTTCATCGGGATCAACTACTATTCCAGCGCTGTCGAAACGGCTCTGCAGCTGGAAGATGCTGAAGGAAGCTTCTTTGGCGGGCTCAACAATCCTTATCTCAAGATGAGCGACTGGGGCTGGATCATCGATCCGAAAGGCCTCAGGTATCTGCTGATGATGGTGGACAGAAGATACGGTCTGCCGATGATCATCACGGAGAACGGCATCGGTGCTTACGATAAGTTGGAAGAGGATGGTTCCATCCATGATCCGTATCGCATCGCCTATGTGAAAGATCATCTGGAACAGATCAGGATCGCCGTGGAGCAGGACAAGGTGAACTGCTTCGGTTATCTGATGTGGGGTCCTATCGATCTGGTCTCGGCTACGACCGGCGAAATGAAGAAACGATATGGCTTCATCTATGTCGACAAGAACGATGACGGATCAGGCAGTTATGACCGCTATAGAAAGGATTCTTTCTACTGGTATCAGAAGGTCATCGCTTCAAAGGGAGAAGATCTGGAATAAAACGGGAAGCTTCGAAAGGAGCTTCTTTTTGTATAATAGAATCAACAGAGGGATAAGATCATGAAAAAAACGATGAGAGTCATTTTGTTCGTATTGTGCTTCCTGATGATGGTCAGCGGCTGCAAGGGAAAGAAGAAAGAAGAGACAGACAAGACCCCTTCGATCGCCGGCAAGACTTTCTACAATACGGTGGATGCGTTCGGCAACGAGGATCACTCCTGGCTGTGGCTGGGGAAAGATGGTTCTTTCGTATTGAAGGACAATTTCCCGGAGGGCAGCTATGAGATCAGCGGGAACTGGAGCC
>JAILBD010000031.1 GCA_024681275.1 Erysipelotrichaceae bacterium | reverse complement strand
ATAAGGCCTGTTTTTATGGATTACTGTCCCATTGATTTCATGATCGCTCTGATCTGTGCTTCAGAAGGCTTCCTGCCCATCTGAGCATACATAGCGCGGATCATCTTTTCATTGATCGGCGGATTTTCTTTGAGCTGTTTTTCAAAGTTCTTTCTCATTACGAAGAAAGTGATCACAGCGCCAACAAGGCCACCGATAACGAAGTATAAAATTGACATCCAAAAATCCATACTAAGCACCATCCTTATCAAAACAATTCTATATTAAACAAGTTCGTTTGTCTAATACGGCCTAATGGGTGAGAAATTTCCCTGTTCTCCGCAGGTGGGCCATCTATGTCTGCTTTTAGGATCCCTTTCTAAGGTCTTCAACACCGGCAGCCAATCCCGATAGTCCGTATAAATAGTGTAGGAATTTCATTGTATCCCATTAGGTAATTTCATTATATGCGTTTCCTGGAAGCTTTACCAGTCTTGACATATGAAACAGAAATGTGATAATAAAAAGCCATTTATTCATTGACAAATGGCTTCATGATGTACCGATAGGAATCTTTGAATCTCTCGATCTGCGTCTCATTATCAAGGCTGTAATTATCGAAACAGATCTGGGAAGCATAGAATTCACCATTCACAACAGAAAAGACATGTGGTGTCAGCAGGATCTTTTCCCCGTCTTCCCCTGTCCCCATGATCGGATCCAGATAAGCACTCAGCTTATCCTGCAGGTCCTTGTTGGAGATCAGATCATCATTCTCATTATAGGCATCGATATAATAGATCGTCTGATTCAGTTCTTTCGCAACATCTTCCAGATAACGGCATACATTCTGACAGCAGCCGCAGTTTTCTCTTCCGAAATAGAAGATGCCGGAAGACTTATTGTCGATGACGTTAAAGAGCTCATTTACCGAGATCAAACGGAAGTGATGATCGGTCGAGCTCACTCCTTCGTAAGCCGACATGTCGACCCTTTCCGAAATGACTTCGTAGGTGAACTCAGGAACGATCTTTTCCTCTTCCTCTTTTTTGCCGCAGGAAGAAAAGAGAAGAAGGCAGAAAAGGACTGATATGATCTTCTTCATCAGATCTCTCTGACCTCTATCGTATCGAAGAGTTCTTCGATCTTTTCTTTGGAACCCAGATCATTCGACATGCAGGTCGCCAAAGACGCAGCGTTGGCATATTTGAATGATTCACAGGTATCCGCCCCGCGTATCTGCCCGTATAAGAAACCGGCGACCATTGAGTCCGCGGAACCGGTCAGATTGACCAGAGAATCTGTCAGATTGTCACATTCCAGAGACACTTTCTGCGTAAAGATGTAGGATGGCTTATGAGGAGCGGAATAGATGACGTTCTCAAAACCTTTTCCCAGATAATCCTTTGCCGTCTCTTTGATATCGCCTGTCACATTGCGATCGTTGAGTTTGACAGCAAACAGCTTGATATCGCTGCAGCGGTCAAGGATGTCTTTATCAGTATCCAGAACGACTTTGACGCCATCCTCGCTCAGTTCATGAACGAGGTCTATCATGCGATCTTTGATCTCCTCTTCGATATTTCCTGAAAGAACGAAGATGTCGTCCGTATAGACGCTGTTCAGACGGGATCTGAAACGCCTGAATTCATCATCTGTGATATGCGGTCCTTTGGCATTGATCGAAGTCTCATATTCAGCATCCATGATCTTCAGGTTGATCCTGGTGTTATCCTTGATCGTCGTAAAAAGCGGCTGAACGTTGGGATATTTGGAAACGAAGGTCAGATAAAAATCCTTTGTGAAACCGCCTAAGAAGCCCAAAGCGACAGAAGGGATGCGAAAATTATTCAGGACCAGGGAAACATTGACTCCTTTTCCGCCCGCCTCATACAATTCCATATCGCTTCTGATATTCGCACCGGCTTTCAGTTCAGGGATCGTGATGTAATAGTCTAATGATGGATTTGTGGTACAAGTATAGATCATAAGAAAATTATACCCCCTTTTTGCTTATCTCTGTGTAGCTTCAAACCTCTTCAGCAGATCCGACAGGACCTTTTCGTGGACCTCATTGACATCTTCAGTCTTCAGTGTCTTCTCCAGATCTTCATAAACGATAGATAGAGAAACTGACTTGAAGCCCTTTTCAATATGTTCACCCTGATAGACATCGAAGACTTCCGCCTTCTTGACAAGGCGTCCGCCGATCTTCCTGATGGCGGCGATCAGCTCAGCGGCTTTGACATCCTCTTTGACCATGAGAGAGATATCACGGGATACAGACGGATACTTGCTGATGACAGGTGCTTTCGTTTTAGCCGGACTGGCTTGTGCGAGAACATCGAGCATCAGTTCAGCATAATAAACATCGTTCATTTTTAAAGTCTTCAGATAAGCCGGATGCAGTTTGCCAAAAATGCCCAGGATCTTGTTATCCATCGTGAGCAATGCAGACTGATACGGATGGAAATGTTTCGTATCAAGATCGTTCTCTTTGATCGAAACTCTTCCCATTTCAAAGCCCAAAGTCGAAAGGATCTGTTTCAGAAGACCTTTAAGGACATAGAAATCGGTCTTGACACTCAGATGTTTGACCTTATCTTCGATCAGGTTTCCTTCCATGATGACGCCAAGTCTCTCTTCCTCGCCATTGGAAGAATATACTTTAGAGATCTCAAAGAGGCCGATATCATCGTTATAGTGATCCAAATTGTATGCCAGAGCTTCCAGCAGTGAATTCATCAGCGAAGTCCTGATATACTTTCTAGCATCAGAAAGAGGCGAGATCATCGCAACGGCTTCCCCACCCGGCAACAGTGATTCTTCAATGTATCTCTCGTTAACCAGCGTATAGTTGACCGTATCATAAAGGCCGTGTCTGATCAGCACATCTCTTATGACACGCCTGATATTCTGAATATTCGTCAGTTTGCCGACAGTCTGTGGCATCAGAGGAAGCGTCGAAGCCAGATCGTCGAAATCAGTCAGTCGGACGATCTCCTCATCGATATCTTCTCTGATCTTCAGATCTCCTGATCTGTGTGACGGGATATCAGTGATGAAATCATCTCCATCGATATGATACGTGAAACCAAGACGTCTCATGACATCGACGGCTTCATCCATCGTGTACTGTTTGCCGATCAGAGCATTGAGATGGCTCAGGGATTCCCTGATCGAATATGGTTCGAAATCGGCCTTGCCATACTCGACTGTCTCTTCAAAACCGGATGCATCCGCCAGTTCGATCAGCAGCTGAACAGCCCTGTCGACCGCTTTGTTCTGTGCAAGAGGTTCAAGGCCTTTGGCAAAACGGGCAGCTGCTTCAGTCTGCAGGCCAAGACGGTTCGCTGTCCTTCTGATCTGCGCATGATCAAAGAGCGCCGCCTCGATGATCAGAGAAGATGTATCATCCAGGATCTTGGTGTTGTCTCTGCCCATGATACCGGCGATACCGATCGGCTTTCCTTCGGAAGTGATCATCAGATCGCCCTTCTCGATCTTGTAATCGATACCATCAAGAGCGGTATAAGTTCCTTCATAATCATCTCTGACAGTGATCTCTTTGGCTGGGTTGCTGCGCAGATCATAGAAATGCAAAGGCTGTCCTGTCTCCAGCATGACATAGTTGGAGATATCGACGAGGTTGTTGATGCATTTGACGCCGTTGGCACGAAGATGTTGTTTCATCCATTCAGGCGATTCCTTGATCGTGACGTGATTGACGACTTTGGCAAGGAAGTGTGGACAGTTCTTCGAAGTCGAAGTGAGGATGAAATCCGACTTTTCTCCGATATCAGCACAGCCCGCGAATTCAGGAAGAGTCACTTTCCTGTCCAGGATAGCGCCCATTTCATACGCCATCGCATACATGGACAGACAGTCAGGTCTGTTGGCGTAGATCGAAACATCCAGGATCGTATCATCATAACCGAGTTTCTTCAGGATATCCGTATCACCAACTTCAAAACGATCATCCAGTTCTTCGATCCCGTTGTGGCTAGGCGAATCGACCGGAAGTTTATCTTCATCAATGCCGAGTTCTTTCAAAGAACACAACATGCCGTTGCTTTCTTCACCTCTGATGACGCCAGCTTTGATCTCTCCGCCAGGCAGCTGAGCTCCAACTTTTGCAACGATGACTTTCAATCCTTCACGGCAGTTTGGTGCGCCACAGACGATGTTCAGCACTTCGCTTCCGATATCTGTTTTTGTCAGATGCAGATGATCTGAATTGGGATGATCTTTGCATTCCAGGACCTTTCCGACGACGAGGTTGCTTCCCTCAGACATCTTCTCGATCCCCTCGACTTCAAAGCCACACTTCACCATCTGGTCCACGATCTGATCGGTATCCAGACCACTCAGGTCAATAAAATCACTTAACCAGTTCAAACTCAATTTCATGGTCTTATCCTCCTATCTCTTGAATCCGTCCAGGAAACGGATATCGTTGGTATAAAGATCTCTGATGTCGGTGATACCGTACTTGAGCAT
>JAILBD010000013.1 GCA_024681275.1 Erysipelotrichaceae bacterium | reverse complement strand
AAGAAGATCAGAAAGGCGAAACACAGATCTAGATGCAAAGACGCGTCTCACACGCGTCTTTTTTCTGCATCAGAATTCTGATCCATCATCCTCGATCAGAAAGATAAAGTCATCATATGAGTCCCTTTTCAGATGTGATCGTGTAAAAATGATAAAGGATCAGATCATGAACAAAGATAGAAAAAAGAGACGAACAGAGATCATGAAAGCTGCCTTGATGGCAGCTATCTATGTCGTGGTCTGCATGGTGCTTCAGCCCATCAGCTTCGGACCCATCCAGTTTCGCTTCTCCGAGATCCTCTGCCTGTTAAGCATCGATCATCGCTGGGCTCTCTGGGGTGCGATCCTGGGCTGTTTCCTTTCCAACACCTTCTTAGGAGGATTGGGGACCATCGATATCGCATTCGGCACCCTGGCTACAGCCGCAGGCTGCATCCTGGCCCATCGTTTCAGAGAAAAGAGGATCAAAGGATACCCGATCCTGAGTGCGATGATGATCGTCCTGGCCAACGCCATCATCATCGGCATCGAACTGGGATTCATATTTGACACGCCCGATCTGATCGGACTGTACATGATCCAGGTCGGGATCGGAGAAGCGCTCATCCTGTCACTGGGCCTGCTGATCTACAAACAGATCGATAGAATGTTCAGATGAAAAACGCCCTCATCACTTTGATGAGAGCGTTTTGTTTATTTGACTTTGTTTCCGCACTTCGGGCAGAACACCGTTTCCGGATCAGTGATCTTTTCACCGCACTTCGAGCAATAGAACGGAGTGAATACGGCAGGCCTGGCCGTACCGCATCTGGTGCAGAAAGCACCGTTGTTTCTGCTGCCGCACTTCGGGCAGAACCACTCGGAATCATCCGCCACACCGGCATAACCATTTGATGCGTATGGATATTTGAACTTGCTGCGGTCTTCTCTGAAACTCCTGTTGAGCAGAGCCCGCATGATCTCATCCGCCATATAGACATAGTCACAGTATTCCTGGCTGTCCGGGCTTTCAGGTCTCTTGGACGTCAGTTCAAAGTTCAAGTCATCAAAGAACTTGTTGTTGACATCGATATCCACGCTGAACTTGTATTCATATTCATATTTCGGCGGATCGAAGCTGACACTCTTGCCGTTCTCATCCTTATCATAGATCTCATCCTGATCCTCGTCGATCGTGATCTTGACATCGCGGACATCAGAGATATTGATGATATCCGGATTGTTGTTGCGCCAGTTGGACGAAGAAGAAACGAGGAACTGTTTCCTGTTTTCATCGATATAGACTTTATAGCGGCTGCCGATGATCTTTGACGGTGAGAACTGAGCCAGCTTTTTCTGGTTCTGCTCACGGTAGGCCAGCTGCTCCTTGATCGCCGCTACGCTGGTATGCCGGCGACCGGAGAACCATGGCGAAAGCTTTGACGCACAGTCTTTGCACATATTCCCATCATCGAGTTTTTTGTTTCCCAGAAATTTGATCTCTTTGCCACAGATATCACAGTATTTCTTATCAAATAAGCCCACGAACTTGCCTCCTTTACAGATCGATCATATGGTCTTTTTAACCTATTTATATTATACACTGTAAACCATTTTGGCTATTTGAAAGATATTGCGCTAAAATGATTGTATGTATAGAAATTCATATCTCGAGATCGATCTGAACAAAGTCAAGGCGAATGCCGAATACTTCATCCGCAAGAATCACAAGAAACTGATCGGTGTGATCAAAGCCAACGGCTACGGTATCATCGACTATATGGAAGCCCAGGCTCTGAAAGAAGCCGGTGTCGACTTCTTTGCCGTTTCCAGTCTTGATGAAGCGATGCATTTAAGAAAACACGGGATCAGCGGTCACATCCTGATCCTGGGTCAGGTCCCGACTGAATGCATGGATCTGATCAGAGAAAACGATCTGTCGATCGTGACTGTTTCAAGAGAGTTCCTGGAAGCCTGCGATCTGAAAGACGTCAAAGTCCATCTCAAGCTGGACACCGGTATGAACCGCATCGGCGTCGATCCTGAAGAAGCAAAACAGATCCTGGATCTGCTGAAAGATAAAGGCGCCATCATCGAAGGCATCATGTCCCATTTTTCAAGCGCCGATGAGGATGCCCCGTATTCAGAAGAGCAGTATCAGCTTTTCAGACAGACGGTCCTGTCTCTGAACTACGATTTCCCATACATCCACATGTCGGCGACAGATGCCGCCCTCATCATCGATGATGATATCTGCAATGCGCAAAGGATCGGCCTTGGCCTGCTGGGATTCAGCTCCTATGAGACCGACCTGCAGCCTTGTGTCAAAGTCTTCAGTGAAGTGACCATGTGCAAGAAGCTTTCCGCCGGAGAGACCGTCTCCTACGGACGACACTACAGAAGCGATGGGAACGGCTACCTTCTTACTGTCCCAATCGGATACGCAGACGGTTTCTATCGCACGAACACCGGCAGACAGGTATACTGTGAAAACGAGTATGGCACCATCGTCGGCAGCGTATGCATGGATCAGATGATGATCCTGACTCAGCAGGAACATCCTGTTTCCGCCAAAGTCGAGATCTTCGGCGATCATATCGACATCGCTCAAAGGGCGAATGAACTCGGCACGATCACCTACGAGCTCTTCACTTCCCTATCGGACAGACTGGAGAGACGTTTCTACAAGAACGGCGAGCTGATCTGCAGGATCGTCCCCCGTTTCTAAACAAATCACAAATACTTTTAGCTAAAAAGCCATCGAAAAATGGCTTTTTTCATACATAAAGATCGATATTTAGAAAATGAATGAGGATTTTTCCTTATTCCCGCAAATAAAGATACGAAGGAGAAATATTATGAAAGACAAAAGACAGTTCAAACAGAATATCATCATCACCCTATTATGTCTGTTATTGCTTCTCATGGGAACGGGCTTCTTACTCCTCTTCAGATCCTATCAGAAGATATCCGACGGCTGTGACTTATACATCTCCGAGCAGCAGAAAGATATCGTCCTTCCCACAGAGAAAGATGACCTCGATGATGCCTATACTGAACTGATGGGATTCGGCCGTCTTGAGTTGGACAGAAATGACCCCTTCATCTATCTGATAAATCCGTCAGACAATCAGGTCTATCTGAGATTTGACGTGATCTATAACGATGAGGTCCTCTACAAGAGTGACCTCATCTCCCCTGGCAAGATGGAAGAATTCGATATCTACAGCTGTTTAGATGCAGGTGAACACAGGCTGACCTATCTGATCTCCTCTTACGACATGAACGACAAAAGCGTTCTGTGGTCGGGGGTACAGCAGGATCAGGACATCCTGATCAGAAAGTAAGGAGAAACATGAAGAAGATCTTAACAGTATTATTCGTATCATTAATGGCGCTCTGCATGCCGGCGAACATCTTTGCCGAAGAAGGCACCAATGAAGTCAGTGGTGAAGAGGCAAGCGTAGAGCTCTATGCAACGATCGCATCTCAGTATACCGTCAAACTGCCGGCAAGAGTCGATGTCAGTCCTGTAAACAAGACGTTCAATGTCTTCGCGAAAGGATCTATCGCTGCCGATAAGAAACTGGACATCACTGTCGGTCAGGGCACTCATACATTGCATGATCTGACTGCCGGAAGCAACCGCGATGTCGCATTGAACATCACCGTCAGCGACGGATCCTTTGCCGCTGGCATCCTTCCGGAAGATTACGAGGATCAGATCAAGTCTGTCTTCACAGTCACACACGCCGCTTTAGCAGCCGGCAACTACAGCTATCAACTGCCGATCGTCATCGCGCTGAACAACGCTGAATAAATAACGGATCAGGGCCTGCATCCCTGATCTTGAGGATCATCTTTCTTTCAAGACCATCATCATATTCCTATTCCACCGGCAAACGCCGGTCGTATATAAGACCGGGCTGTCTTACCCATGAACGATCCGTCTCGTATCCTGTTGGCATACAAGCTGGCAGCCCGGTCCTCTTTTCACAGGGGGCACTTTATGACATCTTTATTCAAATGTATCTGCTGTTTGTTGTTTATCCTTTCCCCCGCCCCCTGTGAAAACTCCTACATCATAGAGATCCCGCAAAGCATCGATCTGACCCAGACCGATTCTTTCCAGATCAGGATCATAGAAAACAACATGTCAGAAAACGAAACATTGCATATCACCCTGCCGGATTCTTTCACCTTGTCCGATGAACATGGACACACAGACATCGAAGGCAGTGTCGTGAATGATCACTTTGAGATCGGAAACGGGGACTTTGAGACCAGAACAGTCAACTGTGAGATCGAAACGATACCGGTCGGTCAATGGCACGGACAGCTCGATATCCATCTGGAGCTGGAAAGAAGGATCCCTTCCAACCTGCTGATCAAAGGAAGCGATCTGGATCAGATCCTCCTGGAGATCGACCCTTTGACGATCACATTCTCCGATCAGCCCATATCCGAAGAATACTTCTATGAAGATGTCTCGCTCGCCAAAGACGGATCGATCGGTCTCTATCTGATCGGAAACGATGTCTTCATCAGCAACGCCTCCGATCAGCCCATCATCGCCAATGAAGACATGGCCCACGCCTTTCAGGGGCTGACACATTTGAATTCGATCTGCACCATGGATCACCTCGATCTTTCCATCTGCAAGGATATGAGTGCCATGTTTGCCGATACAAGGTCATTGTCTGTGATCGAGGACATCGAAGATCTGGACACTTCATCGGTCACAGACATGTCCTTTCTCTTTTCCGATACGAAATCTCTGCAGGATCTGGACCTCGACCTGTGGGATCTTGCGGCCGTATCCGATACATCGCACATGTTTGAAGGTTCTTCCATCCAGACATTATCGATCGGAAACTGGAACACCTCATCTGTCAAAGATATGAGTTTCATGTTTTCCGGCTGCAGCGATCTGGCGATGCTGAATATCTCCGGCTGGGATACAGGCTTGGTCGAAGATATGTCTTCCATGTTCGCCTTCTGCAGCAAGCTCAAGTCCCTCTCTTTATCGGGATGGAACGTATCATCCTGTCAGAGTTTTGATTCCCTTTTCGATCACTGTTCGATCATGAGCACGACAGGTGACCTCTCGGCCTGGAACTGTAGAAGTTGCACATCTTTCAAGAAGATGTTCTCCAACTGCGGCAAGCTCAGAAACATCGGCGATCTCTCAGCCTGGGAAACAGGAAACGTCAGCGATATGAGCAGCATGTTTGAAGGCTGCATGAAACTGAAGACACCGGGAGATCTCTCCAACTGGGACGTCTCATCGGTCACCACCTTCGCGAAACTCTTCGCCAACACGGCGGAAATGACAGGTTTCGGCGATCTTTCCATCTGGAACGTCTCCGACCGCTGTGAAGATCTTTCGGGCATGTTTCAGAACTGTTTCCTCGCTCTTTCGCAAGACGTCGATCTGCACGCCTGGAATGTCTCAAACGTCACGGATATCTCGCATATGTTTGAAAACGTCACGTCCATGTCGACTCTGAACATCAGCGGCTGGGATACAGGAAAGGTGGAAGACGCGTCCTCGATGTTTGCCTGCACGCAAAACAATATGCTGAGTCCATTGCATACGATCTGCGGGATCGAAGGGCTCGACGTTTCAGATCTTTCCAATATCTCCCACATCTTCCATGGGCAGCAATATCTGAATGCGGACCTTTCAGAATGGGACACGCAGCACCTGCAGGATATCTCCTACGCATTCTACAGCTGTTACCGTTTCGATATCAACAAATTAAAACACTGGAACGTGTCCAGTGTTTCGGATATGAATGAAGCCTTCGGCGACCACGCGGGATCCTTCATCTCAAGTGAAGTTCCCGACTGGTATCACTGAGCGGAGATATATTCATCCACTGCTGTCTGCAGGATATTGAATGGAAGCGGACCGTTCTTCATCAGAGCGGCATGATACGGGATATAGTCGAATCTATCTCCTAAAGCAGCCTTCGTATTCTCACACAGCGTCATGAAGTTGGATGAGCCGACACCATAAGAGCAGTAGACGCCCGGCATCTCGATCATGAAACGGCGGATATCTTCGGCGCTGGCCTGATCCATGTTCGAAAACAACATGGTCTCTTCCTTGCAGAACTTCGCGACATCCTTTGCCGTCCAGCCAAAATAGTTGGTCCCGATATCGATGATCGAATACAAGATGAAGTAGTAAGCATCTTCAAAATAGACAGCTGCTGCGGCATTCTCGTCACCGATGTCCGCAAACTGGAAGGCATAATACTGGGCATTGACGGCCCATCCTTCCGTGTATCCGCCAAACGCGATCACAGAACGGAAATTGTGCGGATTCGTCTTGTGATAGAAGACATGCTGGTAAAGGTGACCCGGGAACCCCTCATGGGCCAGGGTAGAGTATGTGCCATAGCCATCGCCCATGTTGTTCGGATTGGTGCGGATGATGTTCTGATTGCTGTTGTCGATCGGTGAAGGCCAGTAGTAAGCGACGACAGTATCCGGAGCGGTATCCGGATCCAAAGCTTCCACCGTGTATTCCACATCGCCCAAATCAGGATAGTACGCGACAAGATTCTTACGCAGATATTCCAGACAGTCCTTGCCGGCAAGAGACATGTTGCCCTCGCCATCCATGGCGGCCTGATAACTGTTCATGGACGATTCATCATAGAAGCAGGAAACATACTGCGCCTCAAGATAAGAGAAATTATCTTTCAGTTCCTGGAAAACCTCTTCCAGGTCTTTATTATTGCTGGCCTGAAGCATATAGACCAGTTCAGCATAGTCCTTATCCAGTTTATAGAGGGCGTAGTTATCGATCTTGACCTTTCCGCGGTACTTCTCGATGCCATCCGCGACCTTGCTGTAGGCAGGAAGGACCTCATCAAGGACGATCTGCCTGTTTTCGCTGATGTAATCCTTCTTCTCTGTTTCGCTAAGGAAATCCAGTTCCTGGATCCGTTTTTCAAAAGAAGTGATGAGTTCATTGTCATCCGTCCTGTTCAGGACACCGTCACAGACATCCTGGGTATAATCGATCCACTCATCGAGCAGATACAGCTTGTCCTTGCTCTGATCTTCCGTGTACTTCAGAAGGTCATCCATGTAACGGTCCACATCCTTCAGACAGGTCATATAATCATCGACTGACTCCTTGTCGTAGAAAGTGTAGTCCGTGAAATTGCTGATGAGATTCTCAGGAACGCAGGAAGCTGTCGAAAAGACGAAACTGTACCTGTAGTATGCATAATCCGCCAAGGTCTCATATAAAGAGTACTCCAAAGCCTCATAGTCATACTGCTGTCTGTAGGACAGAGAGTCATAATCGAAGCTCTGCAGTTCCTTCAGCTGATTTTCCATGTAATCAAAGTTTTCCTGATCGAAGCCGTACTTGATCTGTCCCAGATCGACCGGCGGTTTTTCGATCCCATACTTCCTGTAATCGATGACATTGAAATGCATGGTCAGGAAATCGGCTTCCATGCCCTCGACGAAGACCTTGTCCAGGAACAGTTCGAAGTCTTTGTTGTCCGTCGTGTTGTTCTGATCCTTTGGTCTTGTCTCATATTCCTTGATCTTCTGCAGGTAAGTCTTTCCGGATTCATTTTCTGCCGGGCTGACTTTTTTGCCGCAGGCACTGAGCATCAGTGCGATCATAAGCAGCAGTAATATCTTTTTCATTAATTTTTCCATACAACCATTATAATATAAGTATGCTCACAGATAATATGCCGCTGAGAAAAATGCTGGATTTTGCACCAAGCGACATGGATATGGCCATGCTGCCTTTGGATGTCGTCGTCTATGTCAAGTTTTCGATCGTCTCGCAAAGCAACGAAGACAACTACGCCTTCATCAGGTATCTCTTCTCGGCTCCTGAGCTCAGCGAATACTTCAAAGATCTCAGAGATACGATCTTCTATGACTTTGACGGCAGATCGACCGTGCAACGCAGATTCGTCACGATCTTCGAGATGTATTCCCTGTACAACTACGCCAATATCTCAGAGTATCTGAAAGAGATCCTGGAATTCTACAGCCACGAAGCGGATGTCCTCATCGATCTCTACACGCACGATTCTAAGGCCTATCGCCTCTCAAATCTCGATGGGATCGTCAAACTGGAAGAAATGACGAAAGAAAAGAGTGTTTCCTGATGAAACACTCTTTTTAACTGTAATCCTGTTTTCCTTTTTTTCTGATCGAAGGATGTCCGGCCAGGATCTTTTTGATGCCATGCGGATGCGGGAAAGCGATCTGCAGGACGCCGCTGTCATTGCCGATGACGATGCCCTCCCCATAGATCTTATGGATGACCGCATCGCCGTTGCGATAGACATCATCTTTCGGCTTCTCTTTTTTCTGATCCCTGATGACGATATCCTCATCGAAGATCCCCGACCGGAAAGAGGCCGGTCTTTCATCGACATTGTCGATGTATCTCTCATCGATCTCCTTGATGAACCTCGAAGGCAGCTTGGCAGACTGGATGACATAGGAGAAGCTGTTGGACTCACTCAGATAGAGGAGCTTCTTCGCCCTGGTGTAAGCCACATAAGCCAGTCGCCTTTCTTCCTCCAGCCCTTTCTGGCCTTCCGCCATCGTCCTCTCTGAAGGGAAGATGCCTTCGGATAGTCCGATCACGAAGACACACTCGAATTCCAGACCCTTGGCCGAGTGGATGGTACAAAGTGAGACCGCGTCGCCCACTTCCTCCGAAGCCCTGTCGGTATACAAGGCGATCATCTGCAGGTACTCATCCAGAGAAGAGTCCGGATAATCTTCCGAATACTGTTTGATATCATCCAGGAGGGATTTGACGTTCTCCAGTCGCTCAGTCTCGCCCTCTTTTTCCAGCATCGTGCGATAACCGGAGTCATCCAGAACTTCCTGCAAAAGGAGTTCAAGATCGCCGTTCTTCATATCTTCGCGCCATTTTTCGACCATTCGCACAAAGTGATCGAACGTGTCTCTGTTTTTCGGATATAAGCCATTCTTGATGACATCGTACATCGACATGTTTCTTTCGAATGCGATCGCCTGGATCGCCTCGATCGTCTTGGGACCGATGGCCCGTCTTGGCGTATTGATGATGCGTATGAAAGCCAGATCGTCCGCCCTGGTGATCATGCGCAGATAGGACAGGATATCCTTGACTTCCATGCGCTCGTAGAAACGAAGTCCGCCATATATCACATAGGCGATCCTGTTTTCGATCAGGACCTTTTCGATATCGCGTGACAGATAGTTTGCCCTGTAAAGGACTGCGATATCCCTGTAGTTGTAACCATCCCCATGCAGCTTTATGATCTGATTGGCCACATAATTGGCCTCTGAGAGCTCAGACATGCAGGTCTTGTGGATGATCTTGGCACCGTCCCCGTTTTTGGAAAAAAGTTCCTTATCCACCCTTGCCTTATTGTTCCTGATCAGGGAGTTGGCACCAGACAGGATGTTGTTGGTGGAACGGTAGTTCTGATTCAGGACGATCGTCTTCGTATCTTTGAAATCCTTGTCGAAGTTGACGATGATGTTGACATCCGCGCCTCTCCAGGTGTAGATCGTCTGATCGGGATCGCCGACGACATAGACGTTGTCGTGGACGGTCGAAAGCTGTCTGATCAGTTTATACTGCTCCTTGTCGATATCCTGGAACTCATCGACATGGATGTAATGGAATTTCTTCGACCACTTCTCCAGGATGTTGGGAAACATCGTGAAAAGCCTTGTCGTGAACAGGATCAGGTCATCAAAATCCAAGGCGTAGAGCTGCTTCAGGCGCTTGTCATAATAGGCATAGACTTTCGCCTTGTTGACCAGCCGCATTTCCCCATAAGAAAACTCCATCGCCTTCTCCGGATCGACATTCATATACTTGTTGTTGGCGATATAATCCAGGGAGGAACCGAAAGGATATTCCTTCTTATCGATACCGATCTCCTTATAGGCCTCTTTGAGGATCTGTCTTTGATCGTCCGCATCCACAACGGTGAAGTTTTTCGGATAGTTCAGAGCCTGGATATCCTCGTAAAGGATGCGCATACACAGTGAGTGTATCGTCGAGATCCAGCATCCCGTTCCCCTGTCACCCAGCATATCATTGATCCTGTTCTTCATCTCTCTGGCAGCCTTGTTGGTGAAAGTGATCGCCAGGATGTGATACGGCTTCACGTCTTTCTGCTCGATCAGATAGGCGATGCGCATCGTTAAAACGCGGGTCTTACCGGAACCGGCACCCGCGATCACTCTGATGTGAGCTGAGTCATCAGTGACAGCAGCTTTCTGATTTTCATTCAGCTGTGAGAATTTGACCATATCAGTATTTCTGTGATTTAGCTAAAAAATAGTTCTTATAATTCAGATCTCCGGTCACATCCTTGATGACGGTGATGTAATCAGGGATCTCCACTTTTCTCTCATCGATCGGATGATCGACCGACAGAACGCCCTTCGTCTTATCGAAATCAAAGACATCCAGTTTAAAGAAGAGATCGCTGTTGATGAAAGAATAACGCATCTTGTCGATCACATTGAGATCAGGATCCACCTGGTGGAAGTAGTCCTTGTACTCCCTTTCGCTCAGGACCTTATCCCTCTTGATGCGCTCATTCGTCGAAAGATAGTTGGCCTCTGAATAGGTATACATCGTGCCGTCTTCTTTTTCTCTGCTGCGTATCCTTCGCTCGTATCCATTCTCGCTCTTCAGATAATGCTGGATGGTGTGAGAAGTCGAATAGTTTGCCTCCTGGCTGATGCGCTTGAGCACATCATCATCGACCTCGATCAGATACTTGTTGAATCTCTCGACCGGCGTACCCTCGCCGAGATACTCAAAGACCGACTGGATCGCCTTGATCATTTTGATCTCGAATTCATTCTCGTTGCCGATGATCGCTCTGTTTGGATGACTTTCCCAAGCCATGAGGGCCATATCATCCATGGCTCTTGCCTCTTCCACCGTCTCATAACGGGCGACGTTGTTTGCCAGCGTATAAGCCTCTTCCTTGCCTTTGGCAGCTGTGACCAGATGGACGACCATATCATAACGGTCATTGATATCCTCAAGTTTCATATCAAAACCCGCAAGGATCTTCTCGAAAGCCTCTTTGCCGACATAAGCCATGTCATCATAGATACCGCGGTCGATGAAGATCAGGACCTTCTCGCCTGAGATCTCCTGTGCCGCCTTGTAACAGAGTTCCTCTTTCTTCAGCTGCAGATCCACGCAGTACTTCTGAAATTCGTACATCCCCATCGTTGCCGGAGAGATGCCACCCGAGATCAGATCAGTCGCAGATTCATGATCGATGATGACCCGATAGCCTCTTTCCGCGAAAACCTGCTGAGCGCGGGAAGTGAAAGTCGTCTTGCCTGAACACGGACCACCGGTAAACACGATACGTTTAATCGATTTCATAATGCTTCCTCAACTTTTCATTTAATTTCGAATATATATGCTCTCTGAACCATTTTTCAGAGGAACTCGCGACCGCCTCATCCAGAGAAAACCAGGCAACGCCTGAATTCTCATCGGCATTCACAAAAAGTTCTTCTTTCTCATCCGCTTCCAGCAGATAAGTCACATTGAAGTGCAGATGTGTCGGCACATATTCCCCTCTTCTGAGGTGTGCATTCACGCTCACGACCTCCAGAGAGAAGATCTGATCGCTCAATGGCTTCACGGTCCTGACGCCCGCTTCTTCTTTGACTTCCCTGACAGCGACCTTCAGGCAGTCTTTCTCTCCGTCACAGTGACCGCCCAGCCAGGACCAGGAATCATAGATCTTGTGATAAGCCATCAGGATCTTGTTCCTTTCGTGATTGACGACCCATGCCGAAGCAGTCATATGACCCAGTTCATTACTGCGCAGAAAGGCATCATCATAGCTTTCAAGAAAATGCAGGATCGTCTGCCGATCCCTTTCTTCCTGCACATTATAAGGCGCATAATCACGGATATCCTGGTAAATATTCATATCATTATTTTACTACATGCATGTTAAAATTTACTTATGATCACAAGTGAAAATCTCAAAGATTATATCCTGCTCGATGCAGGTGATAAAGAGAAGCTGGAAAGCTGGAAAGGCATCATCCTGAGACGCCCGGATCCGATGGCGATATGGCCCAAGACCGATCCGGACTTATGGGAAAAAGCCGATGCCTATTATCATCGTTCCTCTTCCGGCGGCGGACATTGGGAATACGCCCGCAAGCTCCCGGAATCCTGGAACGTCACTTACAGAGACCTGACATTCAAAGTCTCACCGACCAACTTCAAACATACCGGACTCTTTCCGGAACAGTGTGCCAACTGGGACTTCATCACGGAAAAGATCAGCGGCAGAAAAGGTGTCAGGATCCTGAACCTCTTCGCCTATACCGGTGCGGCGACGATGGCGGCAGCCGGGGCTGGCGCGGAAGAAGTCGTCCATCTGGATGCTTCCAAAGGTATCAACGAATGGGCAAAAGAAAACATGAAGCTTTCCGGGCTGGAAGATAAGACGATCCGTTTCATCGTCGACGATGCTTTGAAATTCACGGCCAGGGAGATACGCAGAGGCCGCAAGTATGACGGCATCATCATGGATCCTCCTTCTTATGGGCGCGGTCCCGACAATGAAGTCTTCCGCTTTGAAGACAAGATCAACCCTCTTTTGAATAACGCCCTCCAGCTGCTCAGCGATGATCCGCTCTTTCTGATCATCAACAGCTATACGACCGGTTATTCGCCTGCCGTCATGTACAACACGGTGAAGACCCACATGGATCTGCACGGCTTCAAAGGCAAAGTGGAAGCAGACGAGATCGGCATCAGGATCGCCGGATCGCAGTTCGTCCTTCCTTGCGGACAGACGACCAGGTGGTACAAGTGAAAGTCATCTACGAAGACAATCATCTTCTCGTCATAGAAAAACCGGTCAACGTCCCCATGCAGGCAGACGATTCCAGAGACCCGGATCTTTTGAACATGGCCAAAGCCTATATCAAGGAAAAGTACAATAAACCGGGTGAGGTCTACCTCGGTCTGGTCCACAGGCTCGACAGACCTGTCGGTGGTGTTTGTGTCTTTGCCAGGACCTCCAAGGCAGCGGCCCGTCTGAGCAGGCAGATCGCGGACCACAGCTTCAGAAAACCGTCTTTGGCTGTCGTCGAAGAACACGGCCTGCCCCAACGCGGAAATCTGGAAGACTTCCTGCTGAAAGATCAGAAGACCAACATCGTCAAAGTCGACCCCAAAGGCAAAAAAGCGGTGCTCGACTATGAAGTCCTCAGAAGAAAAGATGAGCTCGCGTTGATCAAAGTCGACCTTCAAACAGGGAGATCCCACCAGATCAGAGTCCAGTTCGCATCGCGAAATCATCCTCTGTGGGGAGACCAGCGCTACAATAAAAAAGCGATCGTCTCTCAGCAGATCGCCCTATGGTCACACAGGATCGAATTGGAACATCCGACCACCAAAGAAAAGATGATATTCACATCCGATACCGACCGCTATCCCTTCAATATCTAATTGTTTGATCTATATGCGATACATGCATTCGACAGGAAAAGCTTCAAAGCCCTGTCGAATTTTTCTTTGTCTTCGACAGCCGAATAGCCACCGGTAAAAGTGCCCCTGTCTACAAAGACAGCCGTCGGATAGGCGTTGATGCCGAAATCAAAGAAATCCTCCGGCATCCTGGCAAGAACAGAAACGACCGGACAGTTGAAACCGATCTTCATGTTTCTCAAAGCCGCCGAAGAAGATTCCATCCCCTCGACCAGAACGACGATGAATTCGACATCATCGTGACCCGGAAGCAGAGAGTTGATGAACTCCACCTTATCGGTCTGCGCATTGTCACGCAGATAGGTATAAAGAAGCACCAGCTTTTTGTCTTTATAATAGTTGTAATCTTCGACCTGCTCGAAATAGAATTCCGAATGATCATTGATGATATGATCGAAATCCAGTTTCTGACCCATCAGCCGATATGTCAGATCACAGGTGAAATCGTCATTGTCCAGTTCCTCAAGAGCCAGGATGTTGGTCATGCTGAGATCATTTTTGACATCATCCACGCTCCTGCTGAGTTTGAGCAGATCCCTTCCTTCCGCGTCCTTCAGATCTTCCCTGCTGATCGGATCTTCAAAGCCGTATCTGCTGATCGCCGCAAAATTGCTCTCATTCACTTCGCCGACCGCATCAAAAGTCACCTTTCCCTGATCGAAGGTGATGAGCGTCGGATAGGACTTGATGCCCAGGATATTTTTCACGTAACCCTTCATCCCTTCATCTTCAGGCAGAAGGATCATCTCTTCAGAGATCTTCACACCCCGCTCTTCATACATGGCAGAAATGTCTTCTCTGCTTCCAACATTGAAGTACTGGACAAAAGGGATATCCTGCCCTTGCGCAAGTCCTTTCATGACGCTGAGCTGTGCTTTGCAATGGGAACAGTTGACCGATACGATCTCAAGATAAAAGCGGTCAAGATCCGCAAGCCGGACTTTCCTTCCGTTTATATCTTCAAGAGATCCATCAAACACCTTCGTCCCCAGCATTTTGAACTGGTAGTTCTTATATTCCTCGTTGCAGTTTGCCTCTTTGATGCCTTCCTGCAGCTCTTCAGACAGCTCGCCAAAAATAAAAACATCCTTTACAGGATCGATGTACTCTTCTATTGTGACCTGATTCTCTTCCTCTTTGCCATCATCGGATCCAGCCGGTTTTTGGCCGCATGCGCAAAGCAGCAGCAAAGCAAAGAAAAAAGAGAGGATCTTTTTCGTCATTTTTTGAATAAAGCCAGGATCGCTTCCCGCTTATCCTCCATATCGCTATAAGCCAGATCAAAAAGTTCTTTGAGTTCTTCGCTGCTTCCGCCAAGTCTGGTCACCTTGGAATGACGCGAAGGACAGACATATACAGCCTCTTTATCTTCTTCCAGTTTCTTGATCAGAGCGATCTGATCGGCGTAATTGATGTGCCTGATCGAATAGTCTTTGGAGATGTTCTCACACTGCGCATACATGACCTTCATCAGCCATATGACAAAAGGATGGGCTGGTTTGCGCACATAATCGTTTGGTTTGGTCGTGATGATCAGATGTCTGTTGCACCCGTCTTCAACAGCTCTCTTGATCGGGATCATATCCGTGATCCCGCCATCCAGCATCGCTCTGCCCTTATCTGTGACGGTAGTGCCCAATATCGGAAGCGAAGTGGAAGCTTCCAGTTCCTTGTAAGAGATCTCCTTTGTCGAATAGTAGCAGGTCTTGCCCTGAGACAGTTCGTAGATGCCAATATAGCCTTCTTTTTCACAGTCCTTCAAAGGCGTGATGTCGTACTTCTTCTCAACTTTCAGGATCTGATCGAAAAGATAGTCGTAGTCCACCAGTTTCCCGCACCTGAAGATCGCCTTTGGTCCGAGTATCCTCTTATCGGTGATCCCATAGACAGAAAAATCCAGAAGATCTTCTTTGGATCCCATGAGGAAGTTGGTCAGATGGATCGCACCGGTCGAAATGCCATACGATGCATCGAACTCGATGCCGTTATCGATCAGCCAGGTCAAAGCGCCTGCCGTATAGGCTCCACGCATTCCTCCACCTTCCAGAACAAGTGAACTTTTGATCTTACCCATGACTTCATTTTATGCTGAATGCACTTTTTGTGCAATAATGGAAACATGAGGAAAAAGAAGTTTTCTATTTACATGAATGCGCCGATCACCATCACCTTTGTCGCCATCTGCATCCTCGTGCTGGGGCTGGACATGCTGACACAAGGCGCATCGACGATGCTGGTCTTTTCCACCTACGGGTCCTCCTGGCTCTCGCCGATGACCTACGTCCGTCTCATCGGCCACATTTTTGGCCACGGCGGATTCCAGCACCTCAATTCCAACATGCTCTACATCCTGCTCCTGGGACCGATCCTGGAAGAAAAGTATCACGACAAACTGATCGTCGTCATTCTGACGACAGCCATCGTGACCGGTGTTTTCCATAACATCCTGCAGCCCAACACCATCATGGTCGGAGCCAGCGGTGTCGTATTCGCCTTCATCCTGCTTTCCTCCATCACCGGAAAAGAAAGAGGCATTCCGATCACCCTGATCCTGGTCGCCGCACTGTGGCTTGGTCAGGAGATCTATTCGGGCATCACATCCGCAGACAACATCTCCCAGATCACCCATATCATCGGCGGGATCTCCGGAGCAGCTCTGGGGCTCTTCTTCAAAGACAGCTAAAAAAGATCTTCGAAGAAGATCTTTCATTTTTTATAGTAACGGTAATAAGCCTCATCTTTGCTTTCATCGATCTCGACCGCCTCTTCATAGAGATAGAAGCGGCTCTTTTTATACAGGTCGAAAAAATCCTTCAGGTCCAGAACGAAACGGGTCCCATTCTCATAATGCCAGATCCTTTCATCCTTCATCACGAAACGGTCATGTCCGTTCGACGTGACGATCTCGCCTTCCTGCAGATAGGAAACTGCTTCACTGATATCTCTCAAAAGCTCCACATTCATCCTCCGATCACACAATATATTATAATAGAAAACGTGGAAGACAAGAAAACACACAAAAAAGTCGGTATCGGCATCTTTGCCGGACTGGCCTCCATATCCATGTTGCTGAGTGGCATCTTCGATTCATCAAAGGATCTTTTGGCCGATCTTCCGGAAAATAACGAGATCCCCAAACCGGACAACGCCTTCTATGTGAATGAAGCGAAAGCTGTCAACAAACAAAGTGGGATCAGAGAAAGAGCTGTCCGGATGGTCTACAAAGTCCCCGTCAGGATCAGAGCCGTTCTTTTTGTGCCCTTCTGGGCAATAGGCAATCTCCTGCTTACAGCTATCCAAACGGCTTTCAGCACCCTGATCGCACCGATCGCCCACCTTTTGCTGGGTTTTGCCCTTCAGACACTGCTGCTCTTCCTTGTGATCGGAGTCTGCATCAAGATCCTCTTCCCGGATCTGCCCTGGTCAAAGATCTTCTCAAAAAAGCTCTTCCTGTCCGTCTTTCTGGGCAGCATCTTCATGAGCATCTGCGACCAGATCGTACCACGTTACTGGCCGGACTATGGTTTCTACCGCGATCTCGCCAGATTCCTGCTGGGGCTCCTGGTGATACTGATCATCCTGAAGCCTTTCATCAGAAAGAAACTGAAAGACCGCGTCTCCTATCAGATCGAATACGACGGGGAG
>JAILBD010000252.1 GCA_024681275.1 Erysipelotrichaceae bacterium | reverse complement strand
ACGAGCCTCTTTCATTCTCTGAACAGTATATCCAGGTCGACGTTTTCTTCGACCCCTTCTATCCTTCCCCAGGCACAGGTCTGCCAGATCTGATAAGGTCCCTCGTAGCTTGACCAGTCCGTGTAATGCGCCAGCCAGATCTTTCTTTCATCGGTGTGCTTCCAGATGTTTTCAAGGTAGTACTTGCTTCCATAGAGGGCCGGCTGATAGCCCATCTTCTCTGCTTCTTCAACAAAGACATCATAGAGATGATCCAGATCCCTGAAACTGATCCTGTATTCCTGGAAATAGGAGAAGTTCTCCCAGTCGAAAACGATCGGCAGTTCCAGTTCAGTATCGCCCAGTTCCGAGACGATCTGACGCATGATCGAACGGACCTCTTCTTCGTTTTTGTCGTGGCTGTACCAGTAGATCCCCACCGGCATCCCGACGCTCTTTGCACCAGCCAGATTATCTCTGAAGGATTTGTCCAGGATGAGCTGACCGTTCCTTGAGAAGCCGATTCGCATCATGATGAATTCACATCCCTCGTCCAGGATCTTTTCGAAATCGATCTCTCCCTGCCATTCGGAAACATCGATGCCGAAAGACCTTCCTTCTGCCCTGTAATCTTCTATAAATTCCGCAAACGGATAGACTTCCTCATGATCGTATTCATCTTCATATTCCGGCCTGCTGACGACACTGACTGTCAGATCCCATTCCGTCTCGTTCCCCGAAGCATCCCTCAGCGTGACATGCAACGGATAGTCGCCATTCCGGTTCGTGTTCACCTTTCCTTCCACTTTCAGGACTGGATCGGGATCGGCGTTGTCACCGTAAGCGATGATCTCCTGGATATCGAAGACATCCCCTCTAGCGATCTGCGCACCATCTCCCGTCGCAAAGATCACCGGCGCCTCCTTGTCCTTCACGATCACCTTATATGAAACAAAAGAACGGTTGCCGACATCATCTTCCGCATGGACATCGACATGATAGATGCCCGGAAAGACCGCATCCAGGTCTGTTTCAAAGCCGATCTCTCCTTCATCGACGCTGATGTTGCTTAGAACATCTGTTTCCGTATATACGGCATCCTGATCGATGCGGATTTCTTCAGAAAGGACCTTGAGATCCGGAGGCGTCGTATCGACGACATCATAGACGAAAACGGCATCCTTGCTGAGGAACCATTTTCTGACCTTGAAATGGAATTCATAGTGTCCGACCTTTTCCGTATCGAGTGCCGTGTCCTTTATCTCGGGTTCTCCATTCACCATGACGATGAAATCTTCCGCCGAATAGCTCTGTCCTTTTTCCAGGATGTGTTCGCCATCCGTAAAGCGGATCGAAGGCATCAGTGAAAGAACGAGAAAAAAGAGAGCCAGAACCGCTATCCCGGTGATCCACTTGATCCTTCTTTTCTTTTCTTTGTTCAGATCCATCTTTCTTATTGTATCTCAAATGTCACCTAAGGTACTATTTGCGGACCATCCTTCTTTTTGCAGATCCCCTTCGCTTATACTTAATTTAGATACACAAGGAGAGATCATTCTATGAAAAAGGAATATGAAGTCTTGCTCACACCCTGGAAGATAAGGGATCTCGAGATCAAGAACCGCATCGTCATGGCGCCGATGGGCGGCACATCGATCTTTGGCTGGACCGAACCCAACCATTTCGACAAGGAAGCCGCCAAACTTCTGAAGATGGTCGCTGACAACGACTGCGGACTGATCTTCCCGGGCGTCGCGACAGTCAAAGACATCATCGGACCTCTGTGGCTCTACCAGAACAAGAGAAAATTCAGACAGCTGAAAGAGTTCATGGAAGAGCTGCACAAGACCGGTGCCAAGATGTTCATTCAGATGACGGCCGGATGCGGACGCTCCTTTGCCTTGAACGACATGATGGTCACCCTGATCAGAAACAAAGTCCTCGGCACGATCGCCAGACCGATCCTGGATCCAGTCTTCCATTCACTGGCACCATCGGAAACACCGAACAGATGGGCAGATGGGATCACTTCCAAAGCCATCACCAAGCAACAGATCGACCAGATCGTTTACGCTTTCGGTGAAACAGCCAGACTGTGCAAGGAAGCCGGTGTCGACGGCGTCGAGGTGCACGCCGTGCACGAAGGCTACCTGCTCGACCAGTTCACCCTGCCTTATGTCAACTCCAGGACAGATGAGTACGGCGGATCCTTTGAAAACAGGTACCGCTTTGCTGTAGAGATCGTCAAAGAGATCAAAAAGAAATGCGGTGAAAACTATCCTGTCTCGCTCAGATACTCTGTCGTCTCCAAGACGAAAGGATTCCGCGAAGGCGCCGTTCCGGGCGAAGAATTCATCGAAGCCGGACGCACAATGGAAGAATCGGAGAAAGCCGCGAAATATCTGCAGGACGCCGGCTACGACATGCTCAACTGCGACAACGGGACCTATGATGCCTGGTACTGGCCTCATCCACCTGTCTACATGCCGGAAAACTGCAACCTGGAAGATGTCTCCCACATCAAGAAGTTCGTCGACATTCCTGTCGTCTGCGCCGGGCGCATGACGCTGGATGCCGGAGCCAAGGCGATCGAAGAAGGACAGATCGATGCCATCGGCATCGGCAGACAGTTCCTCACCGATCCTGCCTGGTTTGAAAAAGTCATCGAAGACAGGGAAGAAGACATCAAACCTTGCATCTCCTGCCAGACGGCCTGTCTGACCATGTCCAAGTCCAACGGGACCAACAATTCCCAGACGATGAACGACGCCATGAACATGTGCCGCTGTGCCCTCAACCCGGAGACGATGCAGTCGGATAGATTCTATGTCTCTCCCGCAAAAGAAAAGAAGAACGTCGCCATCATCGGCGGCGGTGTCGGCGGCATGGAAGCAGCCCTTCTGCTGAAAAAGCGCGGACATACGCCTGTCATATATGAAAAAAGCGACAGACTCGGCGGCGTCTTCAACGCTGCTGCTGCTCCGGACTTCAAATCCCACGACAAGAAACTGCTGGAATGGTACAAGACACAGCTGAAAAAGGAAGGCATCGAGGTCCGCTTCGATCACGAAGTCAGGGACATCCACGAGATCCCGGCCGACGCCTATATCATCGCCACCGGATCGAAAGCGAAGAAGCTGCCGGTCGCAGGTGCTGAAAAAGGCATCAGCGCCATTGATTATCTCCTGGGCAATAAAGAAGTCGGCGAAAATGTGGTCATCATCGGCGGCGGACTCACGGGCTGTGAGATCGCCTATGATCTGCACCGGAAAGGTAAGAGACCTGTCATCGTCGAGATGCTCAACGACCTGATCACCACGCCGAACCTCTGCCTGGCTAACTCTTCCTATCTGAGAGACTACTTCAAAGCCTTTGATGTTCCGGTCTATCTGGAACACAGCTGCCGACAGATCAGTGACGACAGCGTCATCATTGCCGACAAAAACGGCACCGAGAAGACCATCCCTTGCGACAGTGTCGTCATCTCCACCGGCTACGACTCTGATCCGCTGACAAAAGCCGACAGGAACGTCTGGCTCGTCGGTGATGCCGACAAAGTCGGCAACCTACGTTCCGCGATCTGGGGCGCCTGGTCGGTCGCCATGAAGATCTGATCATCTGGCCCTGTCTCAAAACAGGGCTTTTTCTTTCCCGATGGGACGCCCTGACTCTGCTATACTGGATTTAGATATGAATAAAACGACGATCACTTTTCACAGCGGTCTGGACTCGATCGGTGGCGTCATCATGGAAGTTCATTACGGAGACTGCCGCGTCTTTTTTGAAGCAGGAACGGCCTACGATCCCGCATTCGACATCTTCGACGGCAAAGTGAAGACGAGAAAAAACATCATCAAAGATCTCCTCTGGATCGGACAGATCCCGAAGATCGACGGGATCTATGCAAAAAGATACGTCGGAGAGATACCTGGGCTTCTTCCTGCCGAAGGATACCCGATCAGGGACCAGGCTTTTTTCATCTCCCACCTGCACCTGGATCACATGCGCATGATGGGGCTGATCTCCCCGTCTGTCAAAGTCTGTCTGAAGGAAAGCGCGCAGACCATCGAAAGAGCGCTGGAAGATGTGGGCATGGGCATCGAAGACCTCAGGGATCATCGCTACGAGGATCTGAAAGAAGAGACCGTGATCGGCGAGATCCGCATCCATACCTTCGTTCTCAACAGCGACTCCTATCAGGATCTCTCCTTCTTCATCGAGACACC
>JAILBD010000229.1 GCA_024681275.1 Erysipelotrichaceae bacterium | reverse complement strand
CCGACTCTGCGGCTGAGATTGAAAGTGCCGTAGATCGAACCCTCCGTCCTCTTGCCGGTGATCATCTCGTTGTAGTCGATCGCCTCGCCGACCAGTCCCCACTGCATGTAGATGGAGATGAAGGCAAAACCCATCGCCGTGTTGCTGCAGACCGCATAGACCCACGGATTCACATCGAAGACCATCAGCGCCGCAAAAAGCAGCAGATACAGCACACAGCTGATCAGAAGACCATAGCGGATCAGCTTTTCCAGTCCGAACCTCCGGGCGATCATAGGCCCGGTGATGAAGATGATGATCATGGCCGGTGCGCTCAGAAGCGTGCCATACGCCGCGATCGAGATGTCACCCAGGACATCGGCATACATGTAATTGCTCAAGGTGTTGCCGACATACTGCATCATGCAGATGAAAAGACCATGGACACAAAGAGCCACGAAAGGACGGTTGACCTTGATGACCTGAAGGATGTCGGTGACCTTGATGTTGTCGCCATCTTCCGGACTGTTTTGCACGTCATTCCTTTCAAAGGTCAGCGCATGATGTCCCAGACACATCGCGAAACCGATCAGTGCGCAGACACCGGCACCGAGGGCGTAACCGATCGCATTGCTCTCGCCGTACTTTTTCAGGAAGAGCGGCATGATAAACAGAGAGATCAGCGTGGCGGCGGCGCTTCCTATGCCTCTGGCAGAAGAAAGGGCAGCCCTCTCCTCATCGTTGTCCGCCATCGCCGACAGCAGTGAACCCATCGGGATGTTGAACATCGTATAGGATCCCTCATAGAGGATCTTCAGGCCAAAAAGCAAGCAGAGCCTCGCCAGCCCCTCAAAGAGGCTCGGCACAGACCACAGGGCAATGAAAGAGACGCAGAGCAGTGGAGCGGACCTCAGTATCCAAGGACGGAACTTCCCCTTCGGATCGCTGTTTCGCGCGTAAGCCTTGTCAATGAAAGCTCCCATGAGAGGATCGTTGATAAAATCCCAAATGTTCCATATCAGCAGCAGGATACCGATCATGCCCGGGCTGATCCCCAAAGCGTCCGTGCAGTACATGGAAAAGGTACTGCTCATGAGAGCGAAGGTCATGACGCCTCCGGCATCTCCCAGTCCGTAGCCGATCTTGTGCTTCAGTTTCAATGATCCTTTTTCTTCTTTCATATGTGTTCCTTTCTATATGCAGTCTTTTCTATTTTTCTTCGCAGAACCATACAGGAAGTTCATCCATCCTGCAGCTCACCTGGATAAAAGTCTCCCCTTTGATCAGAGATCCTTCCCCTCTCAGTTTGAAACCGGTGCTGCTTTTCGGCAGAAGAACGTTCACTTCTTTCGCGCCTTCATCGAACACCGGACAGACCAGTATCCGCTCTCCGCACATGAAACAGTCTGAACCCCGCTCATAGTCCCTGTCTCTCAAAAAGACGGGCGTGATCAGCGGACTGTCGTTTTCGATGCATTTCCTCATCTGATCTGCCAGATAAGGGACCAGCCTTTCCCGCAGATCGAAGATGGCCTTCACCGCATCCATCATATCCGGATAGAGCCAAGGCATCGTCGAAGCCTCATTCTCTTTCCAGGAATGCAGGACGAACCTCGGCAGGAAGGCTCCATACTGGAGCCAGCGCATGAACAGTTCCTTACCCGGCTTCGGCCCGGCGAAACCGCCGATATCCGGACCGAAGAAACAGAAACCGGAAAGCGACATGGTCATCGCCTGATAGTGGTTGTATCTGAGATCTTCGAAAGAGGTATAGTTGTCTCCCGTCCACGTCGTGGCGATGCGCTGCGTTCCGGCGATGGCGCAGCGGCTCACGATGAAAGGATCCACATTCACCTCCTCGCAGGCTTCCCTGCTCGCCTTGCTCATAAGCCAGGAAAACAGCGGCTTGATCAGCCTTGCCGGAACCTCTTTTCCGAAACCATAGGCATAGACATCCTTGTCGTGGATGTCATACTCGTTGTTGTCGTTCCAGATGTCGTCATAACCCTGATCGACCAGGACCTCTTTCACGCATCTCTTCCAGAACGCGTAGGCACCCGGATGCGTGAAATCCAGATAGCTGGCCTTACCTCCCCAGAAAGGGAAGACGGCAGGCTTTCCGTCCTTGTCGTGCAGGAACCAGCCGTTTTCAGCGATCCGCCCGTAGAGCGGATGATCATCCAGAAAGGCCGGCTTGACGTTCGGAATGATCCTCAGCCCCCTGTTCCGGAACTGCTCAGAAAGGTCCTTGGGATCATGGATCTTGTTCCGATTCCAGTGGAAGACGTAGCGCTTCTCCCCGATCTGCGTATAGCCGCTGGACATATAGAAGCCCCCGGCCCTGATGCCATATCTGTCGCAGTCTTCGATGAAAGACATCAAACGTTCATCGGCATTAGGCGCATCCGTATACTCCATGGTCGAACCGCAGTATCGGAAAGCCCATTCGGGTACCTCGCCGATGCCGCCGCACATATGGATGAATCTTCTGACTATCTCACCAGGATCTCCGAAGATGAGATAGAAGACCATATCCTCTTCCTCGTACCTGATCGAATTGAACGCCTCATAGTAGTTGTCATGTTCCCTGCCCAGGTCGATCTCGCCCTCGCTGTAGGTGTCATAGTAGATGCCATAGCAGCCTGCCTTGTTCTCACAGATATAGAAAGGCAGATATTTGTAGAGCGGATCGCTGTATGCGGCCCTGAAGCCCATGGCATCATCGGTATCGAGCCTGTAACGCTGATGATCCTTGTTGACCCCGCCGGCCTTGTCTCCCAGGCCATAGATACGCTGACCTTCTTCTCTTCGGGTGTAATGAACGGAACCATCTCCCAGTTCCCCGTCAAAATTGTAGGCCAGACCGTTGCGGTCCTGATAGACGATCCCTTCGTCATTGCGGATGGTGATGCGGAAGTTCTTCAGCCCGATCCGGAAATCAAGACCGCAGTGCCTGAAACAGACAGTATCCTCATCCTCAAAGATCCGTGGAGAACACAGATCGAAACCTTCCAGCGACAGCTTGTCCCGGCCTTCGTTTCCCAGGCCAGTGTGGCCGGGATCGATGCTGAAAGTCGGAAGAAGATCTTCCTTCCTGATAAGAGCCACCCTGAACATGTCCCTGATGAAGTCGATGCGCATGGTGACACCGTCACAACGGTACTGACGCGTATGATCATTGGCCTCATACAGCTTGAAATGATGATCGAACTTCACGCCTTGGGCTCTCCTTTCTGCAACATATTCCTGACCATTTTGAAATAGGACGGCCTTCCCATCCTCACATCCTTCAGTCTGATACACAGCACTTTGCTTTGATGCCTGTCCGTTTTATCCCAGACAGGAAGTCCATTGCCGTTGGGATCTCCCTTTTCAGCAAAATTCGCCAGAAGATCCATCATCTGCCCGGATATCTCATAGTCTCTGTCCCTGAACGGACGCCAGGAACTTCCCAGACGGCCGAACACGTATCGCAGATCGCTGGAATGAAAAGCCCCGTTCTCATCCCCCGGCTGATCGATATCAAAGAAATAGACATATGCGCCATTGTCTCTGGCGAATCTGTTGCCGATGTAAGCCATCATCGGCGCATACATGTCGCTGTTCGTATAACCGATCATATAATCCACTTTCAAAGGATCGCGGATCAGTTTATCGACGCCGTCTTTCAGAAGGTATCCATCGATGACCGGCATCGTATTGTACACGTTGTCCTTCCTTCTTTTTCTGATCGCTTCATAGGCATCATGTATCACCCGGATATCCGCATCCCGCAGTTCCTCAAAGTTCCTGCATCCCGCGATATCCATCAGCTCCAGCCAGTATCCGTATGTCTCGGACGCCTTTTTCGGAAGGGCAAAACCCGGAAAACATCCGCCGCCCGACATCATGAACGCCCTGCTGAACAGGCCTGCATTGTCATGATTCAGACAATGGTACTGAACGCTGATTGCGCCTGCGCTCTGTCCCATGATCGTGATATTCTGATCATCGCCTCCGAATTCCCTGATATGATCTCTGACCCAGCGGATCGCCTGCAGCTGGTCATCAAGACCGAAGTTGCCGTTTCGATGATACTTCTTTTCTATCTCCTCATGACAGAAGTAACCCAGCACACCGACCCTGTAATTGGCGAAGACGGTGACGATCCCTCTTTTCGCCAGTTCAAAAGCTCTGAACGGTTCTTCGGCATTGGATCCGGAATTGAAACCGCCGCCATGGAAAAAGAGGATGACCGGACAGCCGGAAGCGCTTTTCGGAGTGTAGATATTCAGATTTAAACAGTCTTCATCGTATCTGAATTCGATCCCCTCTCTGAACTCCCTGTAGTAGAACAGGCGCTCGGGACTCCGGAGGTTCTGGTAGTACTGCCTGTACTGCGGACAGGCGTTTCCCATCTTAGTCGCATCAAAAACGTCCTCATAGCGATCGATCCGCTCGCCGTACTCAAAGCGTCCCGCCCTGGCATAAGGGATGCCCAAAAACTCGCGTGCTTCTTCATACATATTGCCGATGAAAGTTCCGATCGATGTCTCCAGAGCGGTCTTTTCCATTGCAGTCTCCTTTGGCCCTATCAAAAAAGTCACATAAGAAAAAGAAGGAAGCCGCAAATCCTCTTACGGCTCCTTCTCATTTTTTACTCAACGTAATGATTCAGATCGAATTTCCTGATATCCGTCACCGTGCTGTTGCCATCGAGATCCTCATACCAGCTCATGACATAAAGTCCTGGTTTGTCATCGACGCTGAAAGCTCTGCCTCTGACAAGAGCGATGTAGTTGTTTCCATTGACGAGCTGTCTTGCGAGCAGCTGGATCGGATTGTAGCCGACACCGACCAGCTCCGCCGTCGCCTTGTCAAAACTTGCCTGCGCTTGCGCAGAACCAAGCGTTCCCGGTCTGCCACTGTCCTTCACTTCCCAGCCGCCGAGGATCGCATCATCCGTATCCTCGCGCGTTTGGATATCCAAAATTTCGATATCGGCGATCGATCTCAGTTCGACATTGCCTTCCAGATCCCTGTACACCTTGATGATGCAGAAATTGCTCACAGGCTCAGCCGTCACTGTCGTGCCGCGCGCCAGATAAGCGTAGTTGGTCCCGCTGACCAGCTGTGTCGCCAGAACACAGACCGGCTCGTAATCCTCACCCAGGATCGGCTCCATGGCTTTTTCAAAGATCTCCTTTTCATTCTCATCAAGATCCTCTCTGGCCACTTCAGCGATCTCCCAGCCGCCGACGATCGGATTCTCTTCATTCGGGATATAAGTGACATCGCAGACATCCTCATCATTCAGGACCGTCTTTGTGATCACATCATCCAGCAGTTCGCCATTCAGCAGCACTTCCCAGTAACCGAATTCGCCATTTTCCTTGCCGTTGATGGAAACGATATAGCCCTCATTATCCAATTCATAAGTAAACGTCCCGCCTTTGGCAAACGCATCAAAGAGATCTCTGAGCACAGACTTTTCTTTCAGTTCCGCCATCATGCCGCTCTCTTTGCCTTCTCCTTCTATTAAGTTGATCGTAGCAGTGATATTCTTCTGGCAGCCCGACACGGCAAGACCAATCAGCAGCACGAACAATAAGATCGATGGTTTTTTCATTTCGGATTTTCCTCCCACAAAACAATTATAAAACTTATGGAGCCATAACAGAACGGCTGTGATCCTTATCTATTTTAATATATTTCAGAGGTCCGTATCTGATAGACCCGATCAAATCTGCGCGATACGAAACAAATATGTATCTGCAGAAAGCCCATATGAATTAAAATGAAAAAAGAAGCATTGAACCTGGATAAGGAGAAGAAGATGAGTGAAGAAAAGAAGATCGATCTCGAAAAGTTTCAGCTGGATTTCCGGCGCCGATACATTCTGAAGAAAACAGTCAATCTGGTGATGAGCTGTTTCATCACATTCTGCGGAGTCACTTCGATCCTTTATTCCGTTTATGTCCATGGCTCAAATCTGATCGACCGACTCAGATATATGACTTTTGACGGAACGATCTTTACGACCATCATCTCCGCGATCTTCACTGTCACATGCATGATCGAAGCTAT
>JAILBD010000225.1 GCA_024681275.1 Erysipelotrichaceae bacterium | reverse complement strand
TGTGATCCGGATCGCCTCCGGATTCGTTGCCGTAGCAGTTATCCGGGAACAGCGCGTGCATCATCTCCCTTCCCTTGACGCCGTCCGGCGAAGAGAAGGCTCCCTTCATCTCATTGAAAACGACGCCTTTGTATATTGGCTGGGAGTTTTCTTCGTTTAGTTCGTAATGCCATCCTTCCTGATAGAAAATGTTCGGATTCTTCAGAACATTCGGATGGAAGACCGCATCCAGATAGACTCTCATCAGGTTTATGAAGTCCTTGCGGTTGCGGCTGCAGACCGGATAGACGGTCTTGTCCGGATAGGTCATCGCATTCAGGAACGTCTGCAGGGATCCCTTCAGCAGATCCACGAACGGTTCCCTGACCGGATACTTCTTCGATCCGTTGAGGACGGAGTGTTCGAGGATGTGGAACACGCCCGTATCGTCGATCGGTGTCGTCTTGAAACCGATGTAGAACGTCTTGTTTTCATCGTCCCTTTTCAGCCACATCGTCCTGGCGCCTGTCTTCAGATGACTCATTTCATAGAGATCGCCGTTTATTTCATCCAAATGACGGATATTGTTTACCTTGAAACCATGAATGATATCATTTACTTTCATGAAAAAGCCTCCATACTGTCAGGTCAATTATAACATTCCGATACATTTTTTCTTTTCTCAGCTATCGACAAATCAAAAGATTTATTGTAATATCAAATACGCAAAGGACACTTAGCTCAGTTGGGAGAGCACTTCCTTGACGTGGAGGGGGTCAGGGGTTCGAGTCCCTTAGTGTCCACCATTTAAAAAAACAAGACCACTGACGGTGGTCTTTTCTTATGCTTGATTTTTCATATCAGGTATTTGAGATAGTCATCCATGCCATTGTGAATAAAGACGGAGCACGGCCGATCGAAGAGGAGTTCTTTGCCTTCAAGGGTCTGAGCTACGCCACCGGCTTCTTTGACGATGATGGATCCTGCGCAATAGTCCCACGGCTGCAGCAGAGCTTCAAAGAAGAGCTCGAGTCTGCCGCAGGCGACATCACAGATATCGATGACGGCTGATCCGCTGCGACGGTAGTCATTGGCATTCCTGAAAAGCTGAGCGTGGACGCGGATCGTTTCTTCTCTTTTGTCCTGATAGTATGGAGCTGAACCGGAACAGAAGACGCCGTTGTTCAGATGCAGAGAGGATACGTGGATCGCTTTTCCGTTCATGTAGGCACCCTGATCTTTCTGGGCCGTGAACATCTCGTTGCGGTAAGGGTCGTAACAGACGCCGATGTAGCCTTCGCCATCCTTGAGAAGGCCGACCGAGATGGAGGAGAGATCCATGTTGTGGGCAAAGTTCCATGTACCGTCGATCGGGTCGACGACGAAAGTGTAGCCGTGATTCAGGATGCTTTCGTGGATGTCTTCTTCCTCGCCGACAAAGTGGGAATCCGGCAGGATCTTCTTCAGTTCTTCACGAAGCCTGTTTTCGACCAGGCGGTCATATTTCGTGACATAGTTTCCTCTTCCTTCTTTTTCTTCTACGCCTTTTTCTTCTTTTTTGGCATTCAGAAGGATCTGTCCGGTCTCTCTGACGAGATCTTCGATCTGGCTGAGCAGTTTATCCATGTCGTTCTTCCTTTCAAAATAGGTACATTTCTATTATATCTGTAAATCTTTCTTCTTGTATCGCGCGGCTGCTGAATGAAAAGGAATATTTTTGTTAGAATAATGATGAAAGAAATGATCAGATCATCAGAAAGGAGGTGCGGATATGAAATGTCCCAGCTGTAACGGTACTTTGTATTTTGATATCAGAAAGCAGAAACTGAAATGCAGAAGCTGCGGGAATCTGTACGAAGTAGATGATTATGACATGAATATCGATGCGGAAGAAGACATCATCGAGGGTGCGAGGATGTATACCTGCAAGAACTGCGGAGCACAGCTGATCTCGGCGGATGCTGAGGCAGTCACTTACTGCAGCTATTGCGGTTCACAGGCGATCCTGGAGTCCGAGATGAGCGGAGTGAAGAGGCCAAAGTATATCATTCCTTTCAAGATCAGCAAGTCTCAATGCAAGAGCATCTATGAGAAAAAGCTTGAGAATAAGTTTTATGTGCCTAAGGAGTTCAAGGATCCGGAGTTCATTGAGAAGTTTCGTCCTTTCTACATTCCTTACTGGATGTATACGGTGAAGTTCAGAGAGGATCCTTTCCTGGTCAAAGGCCATCGTTCCTATACAAGAGGCAATTACGACTATTATGAGGAATATGACATCAAAACCGAAATCAGGGATAACGGTCTCTACGGTCTTCCTTTTGATGCTTCGAGGAATTTTGATGATACGATCGCTGAACATATCGCCCCTTTCCAGAAGAAGGGGATGGTCGATTACCGTCAGGGCTATCTGGCAGGTATGTATGCCGATGCACCGAATGTAGAGGCGGAGACTTACAAGGAGGAGGTCCTGGAAAAGGCGACTGATATCGCTGTCAAGGATCTGAAAGAGGATCTGCACGTGGAACATCTGGATCTTCCAAGAAAAAACAAGAAACTGCAGGAATTCCTGCAGGCGAGCTACGACAGTGAAGAGGCCATCTTCCTGCCGGTCTGGTTTCTGACCTGGAGGAAGGGGGACCGTGTCGCTTATGCGGTCGTCAATGGCCAGAGCGGCAAGATCCATATCGATCTTCCTGCCGACATGAATGTTTTCATGCTGTATACGGCAGCCGGAGCAGGACTCCTCTTTTTCCTGCTGACGATCTTTGTTTCCGTCACTTCCCGATTCATCATCTGGTTTGCAGCTCTGCTGGTATATATCGTCGGCATACGCTATCATGGCGAACTCAAGGATATCAGAGACAGGGAGAATCACGTCTTTGACAAAGGCTACCTTCTGAACGACACCAAGGAACTGCCGATGTCAGAGAAGAAACGTTCCCGTTTGAGAAATGCCGCCAGAAGAAGATCCGGGATCTTTCAGGGCATCCTGATGAGCGCCATGATCGTCATTTTCTTTATCGCATTCATGTTTTCCGGTGATGTATACGATATGCTGGTTTCGCAGACTGGCGCGATCGCGATGACTTTCCTGGTGCTGATCCTGGAGGTCTTCCGTTTCTTCAAGCAGCTTTCCGTTGCCAGATATCTGAGAAACAAGCGTTCTGTTCTGATCTCGATGCTTGGTCTGGCCTCTGTAGTCTACGCTTTCGCAGTGGCTTCGATGGAACCGGTGGAAGACTGGTGGTACTATCTGGGCGGTCTGATCTGTCTTTCGGCCGCCTGCGCCATGAGTATCGACCTGATCCTGCGCTACAATGAGACGTCGACCAGACCTTTGCCGTCATTCTACAGCAGGAAAGGAGGTAATGATCGTGCGAAAGATGATTAGGTTCCTGTCTCTCTTCCTTTTGCTGAACGTCCTCATTTTCAGCAGTACCGTGACTGTCAGAGCGGATGATCATCAGATCATCATCGATGATGAGGAAGACCTTCTGAGCGCTGAAGAAGAGAAGATGCTGAAGATCAAGATGGAAGAAGTCGGCAAGTATGGCAGTGTCGCTTTTGTGACGGTGAGTCAGTACGGCGATACGAGTTCTTATGCCAAGAAGCTTTATCGTTCCTATTTCGGGACTTCCAGCGGATTTCTTTTCCTGATCGATATGGGAAGGCGCAACATCTGGATCTATTCGGATGGGGCCATTTATCGGGTGATCGATAAGGCGTATGCCAATACGATCACAGACAATGTTTACCGTTATGCCTCCAGAGGCGAATACTACAACTGTGCCTATCACGTCTTTGACCAGGCTTCTATTCTGCTGGAAGGAGGAAGGATCGCGCAGCCGATGAAGTATATCTCCAATTTCCTGATCGCCTCCGTCGTCGCTCTGCTGATCAATTTCCTCTTCCTGACTCTGCAGAGAGAGTCGGACCGTGAGATCATGATCAATTCTGTGCCAGCTATGACCGGTTCCGTGGCTTTTGCGGTCCTGTCGAAAAACAGGACGAAGCAGAGAGTCAGCCGTCATGTCGAAGTTTCTTCCGGCGGCGGCGGATATTCCGGCGGTTCTTCCGGTGGCGGTGGCGGCGGAGGAGGCGGCGGTTCTTCCGGTGGCGGCGGCGGTCACAGTTTCTGATCGGCGTTTTATGGGTTATAATAATATCGAAAGATAAAGGAGAAAATACATAATTATGGAAATGAAGTTTTATCGTTGCAAACGCTGCGGTCAGATGGTAGCAGCTCTCAAGAAGACCGGCTGTCCGGTCGTGTGCTGCGGAGAACCGATGGAAGAGATCATTCCCGGCACTTCCGACGGTGCGGTTGAGAAACATGTCCCTGTTTATGAAGTAAAAGACGGCAAGGTCACAGTCTGTGTCGGTTTTGTTGCACATCCGATGCTGGAAGAACACTACATCGAATGGATCGCTTTACAGACAAATAACGGAAATCAGCGCAAGGCTTTGAGACCGGGCGATGAGCCAAAGGCTGAATTCGCGTTGCTGGAGGGAGATGAGGTACAGGCCGTCTATGCATATTGCAACCTGCATTCACTCTTCAAAGGTTAAACATTAGAAGAATCCGATCAAAATCAGACCCTGCCGATGCGCAGGGTCTTATAATATTTGAAAAGGAGTTGATTATGGACCTTATTTACAGAATCTTCAAATTTGACAAAAACAGCAGAGAAGGCGTCGTTTCAGCCACTTCAGTACTTAGCGTCATCGTCAACCTTTTCGTTGCTCTTATGAAAGTCGTCGTTGGCCTGCTGGCGTCATCGATCGCCATCATATCCGAAGGTGTCAATAATGCGACAGATGCTCTTTCTTCGATACTGACGCTGGTCGGTACCAGACTTGCGCAGAAATCTCCGGATGCAAAACATCCGTTCGGATATGGAAGGATAGAATACCTGACCAACATGGTCATTGCTTCTTTTATCCTGGTTGGCGGTTTTGAGATGCTAATCAGCTCGATCAAACTGATCTTTGAGCCGGAAACGCTGAGCATTTCCTATGTTTCTCTCTTTGTTGTCGCGGCTTCAGCCATCATCAAATATGTGCTGGGTGTCTATACGATCAATACAGGCAGAAGAGTCGGTTCCGGATCCCTGGAGGCTGTCGGTGTCGATTGCCGCAACGACTCGTTCGTTTCTCTGGTGACGATCGTTTCTTCTTTGATCTATCTGCTGACTTCCTTTTCCGTCGATGCGTTTGCAGGTGTTTTCACTTCCTGCCTGATCATCAAGGCGGGAGTCGAGATCCTCAAGGATACGATCTCCGAATTGCTCGGCCAGCCAGCTGACGAAGAGCTCGTCAGAAGGCTGTACAAGGAGATCAGAAGTACAGAAGGCATCGTCAATGCAGTCGATATGGTCCTGCATAACTACGGCCCGGATGCCTACACCGGCTCCTGCAATGTCGAAGTTGATCACAAGATGAGCGTGGCGGAGATCTATGAGATCCTGCGGCCTTTGCAGATCAGGCTCTTCAACGAACTTCATGTCGCGATGGTCTTTGGCATTTATGCGGTCGATACCGATTCCAAAAGATCTCATACTCTGCGTTCACAGATCGCTTCTTATGTTCAGAAACACGAACACATCAAGTCCTATCATGCGATCTATTCCGATGAGAAGTCCAACAGGATCTATTGCGACCTTGTCGTCGATTATGAAGCCGACAGGGCACAGGTCTATCAGGATTTTACTTCCTATCTGAATGAGCTCTATCCGGACAAGGAGATCCAGGTCAATATCGATACGGAATTCGTATGATCGGTCATTTCATTGCATACAAATCATTAAAAAGCCTTGGATAAGGCTTTTTTCATTTCAGCCTCATTTCATCTTCAGTTCAGAAAGAATTCACTTTCGCCCAATAAGATAAGACCATACAAGGAAGGAGGAAAGACGATGGAGACATTCGCAAGGACCGAAAAGAAGTATCTCCTTGATCCGGACCAGTACCGGCAGCTGCTCGCAAAACTGAATGAACATGTGCGTCCTGATCGATACTATGAAACGGACATCTGTTCGCTCTACTATGATACGCAGAATTATCAGCTGATACGCCGTTCGATCGAAAAGCCGGAGTATAAGGAGAAACTCAGGGTCAGATCCTATGGGGAAGCTGAAGGAGATGACAAGGTCTTCGTTGAGCTGAAGAAGAAGTTCGATGGCACGGTATATAAGAGAAGGACCAAGGCGAAATGCGATGAAGTCCTGAATGACATCTATCACTGTTCATTCAAAGATGAACAGGTCGGAAAAGAGATCTTCTATGCTTTGGATCACTATGGCCATCTGGAACCGAAGATCTTCATCGGCTGTCTGAGGACTTCCTTCAGAGGAGTCGATGATGAAGATCTCAGGATCACTTTCGACAAGGGGATCAGGTACAGGCTGAAGGATCTTTCTTTGAAGAATAGCGATCAGGACATCATCCTCACGGACAAAATCGTGATGGAGCTTAAGATCAAGGATGCGATGCCTTTGTGGCTCGTTAGGATATTGGATGAAGCGAAGGCTTATCCACGTGGTTTTTCCAAGGTGGGAAATGCTTTCACTCAAGGATTGAAAAGGAGTATATGATCATGACAAACATTTTCTCAAGTATTTTTACAGGATCACTGACTTTGGGCCAGTTCATGCTGGCGATCGTCGCTTCCATGTTCATGGGGCTGATCCTGTCTATCGTATTCATGTACAGAAACACGTACACAA
>JAILBD010000218.1 GCA_024681275.1 Erysipelotrichaceae bacterium | reverse complement strand
TTTACCGTTATCTTTATCATTGCGTTCATCGTGATCTGGCTATGTATCTATATCCCGACAAGACACAAAGTCGAAAGAATGAATAGAACACTCAATCATTGAAACTGGAATTGTGGAAAGCATCCACAATTCTTTTATATTACAACAGTATGCTGATGAAATCTGATTGTTGTCTGGAAAGCTGATGATCAAGATGTGATCATAAAAGCGTACATTTACGAACGCTATTCAAATAATAAACCGGTTTTTATATTGAGTAAGGTATAATGGAAACATACAGAGACAAAGCTTTTTCAGCATATCCAGAACAGCTTGCAAAGAGGTGGATACATATGAAAAACAGAACAAGGAAGATAATCATTACATTGCTGGCGGTGATCGCCCTGCTGATAGGCATCATGCCTTTTGAAAACAGGAAAGTAGAGGCTGCAACCACGCAGATCGTCTGGGAAAAAGATGATGTAAAAAACGTTTATGTCGATACAAGGAAATCAGATCATCTTTCCTATAGCAAAGACGGCATCACCATAGCGGCAGAGGCAGAGAGCAATGGTCAGCGGTGCTTATTTCATGATAGGTTAATAGATATAACATCCGGAAAGATTGTTTTTTCCTGCGACAGTTCAAAGGGCCGCATCAGTCAGCTTGAGATCATATGCGGAGAAGCAAAAAACTTCGCAAGAGACGATGAGAGCTGGAGTTCTTCGTATTCCGAAGGCGAAACCCATCTTGTATGGAAGGGACAGGGCAATCCTGAAATCGTATTTCATCCATCAGAATATGATGAGGATCCATACATGCTGAATATCCAATATGTAGAAAAAATGATCTTTACTCTTGTTTCTGAAGATACGGAATATCCTCTCTGGGTCGGCAGCAGACAGGTCACCAGCGCATACCTGAGCAATGAGGAAGAAGGCTGGAGCTATGATCCTGAAACCAAGACTTTGACTCTTGAAAATGCGAACATCACTGGTTCATCTGATGCATCTTATGGAAGCTGTATTTATATTGGTTTTATGCGTGACGCTACACTCAACATCAACCTTATAGGAGAGAACAAGGTCGGAAGCGAGAATGCATGGTATGGTATATATGACGTTATAACACCTACTATGATCACCGGAGACGGCAGTCTTACTGTATCAGATGTAACAGATACCGGAATTAGTGGTGGTGGATCCACCATCACGATCAAGGATACTACCGTAACAGTGAAAAACTGTAACGACGGCATTTTTTCTAACCGCAATCTGCAAATCGATAACAGTACAGTCACCGTTTCAGCCAACGATGACGGAATCGAATATGGTGATTACGTCATGATCACTGACAGCAAGGTAGATGTGAAAAGCAAAAATACTGGCTTATTATGCAACCATATTTACATCTATGGAAACAGCTACGTCTCAGCCGATACGACAGACAGCGGCGCCAAAGCAGCAGGATATGCCATGGTCTCATCGGAGGGAGATTTCAAACTGGACGGTGTCGAGATCATCGAGCCTGAAGAAGGTAAGATCGAGAATGCCATAATTGAAGGTTTCAGTCGGGAACCGTATTATTTCGTTTTTGATAAGGATGACAAAGTTGCACCAAAAGCTATCATCGCCAAGACTTACTTGATCACATTCAAAAACGATGACGGAACAGTCCTTCAGGAAAAGAAGACACCAGTCTATGAAACTCCCAAGTATGAAGGCAATACCCCAACCAAGGAATCAGATGATGAATATGACTACACCTTCAAAGGATGGGACAAGGAGATCACAGAAGTAAAAGGCGATGCAACATACACAGCAGTCTATGACAAAACACCTATAGAAACGCCTGAACCTGAACCTAAACCGGTAACGCCGTTTTCTATCCCGAAAACCGGCGTAGAATAAAAAACGGGATACTATTCATTATTCAAAAAAGAGCTTCCGCAATTTGATACCTTCCCTGTCAAGTAGACAGAGGAAATAATTAAATCTCAGTGTATAGGATAACCATCTGTTTTACAGAGTATTTTCTGTGATACAGATGGTTTTCTTTATTGTGCTTTATTTGTTGATCGATTGAGTTTTCAGTTCCTCGATATGCTTCCAGTAGGCAATGATCTTCGGATTGGCTTTGATCGGATAATCCGCTTTGCCCTCATTGGCCAAAGCCTCCATCCTGACCTGTCCTGCTGTTTTGCCATGGAATCTTCTTTGCGGATAAAAATTGATGTAGTAATCATTGGCCTTGAATACCGCATCGATGAGCTCTTGTTTGTTCTTCACTTCCGGAAACAATACTTCCGTGATCTCCTTGAGCTGGCCCTGGTATTGCTCACAGGGGCCGTTGTCGATACACTTGGAGACCCTGGACATGGACTGGCTCATGCCGTAGTCTTTTAGCTGCGTTTGAAACACGGCTCTTGTATATTGGAAACCCCGATCGGAATGATAGGTAGGCTTTGCCTCGGGATAGGCTTCATGCGCCCTGGTCAATACTTCGTTAGTGAGAGCGGTGTCGTTTCTATCTGAGATGCAGATTGCTACAGGAAAGCGGTCTGCCAGATCCAACACTGATGAGATGTAGATCTTTTCACTGCTTAACGGGACTTTCATCTCGGTGATGTCCGTACACCACTTTTTGTTGATCTGATCACAGTTGAAGTCTCTGTTCAGTACGTTTTCAGCCGTGATCTCCGGAGTGGATCTTCTGTAGTTTCCTGATGGCTTTCTTCGATAGTTTGAAACGATATCATTGATGCACATCAGACGGTAGACTTTCTTGTGATTGCAGACCAGGCCGTATTGATTCCTGATATAGTAGGTCATCGTTTCCGATCCGAATAAGGAATTGTTGGAAGCAGCTGCTTCTTTGATGAGCGAAAGCAGCTTTTCATCTTCAAGCTGTCTTTTTGAAGGCTTTCTTTTTGTCCATTTGTAGTAAGCCGGCCTTGATACGCCGAGTTCCTTACACATGAAAGAGATGTCGTAGCCTTTCTCTTCATGAAGGTTTCTTATCAGTTCATAATCAATGATCCTGTTTAGCTTTGTCAAATAGATCTTCTTTGCCTTGGGTAAAGTGTCGATCACCACCTTTCCAGAT
>JAILBD010000214.1 GCA_024681275.1 Erysipelotrichaceae bacterium | reverse complement strand
TTCTGGAACAGTAGCCGCTTCCTGCAATGATCTTCTGAAGTCTCTCCACAATCTCTTCCTTTCGTTATAGACGATATAGTACAGCGTGATCCCGATCAGTCCCATCAAAGACATGACCAGGACAGCCATCAGCTCAAAATTTGTCCTGTGATTGTCGACACCCATGTTCTCATAAGAGAGATCCTCGATGGCATCTTTGATCTCATAGATATTGGCACTTGGCAATGTCAGGACCAGGTAAGGACCCGACTCCCTGATCATGAACTGGATGTATGAGTCCGACTGTGTCGTCCGGCATTTGATGATATCACCGTCCGCATTCAGATGATAGACCGAATAGATCAGGTCGTTTCGCTTATCCTGGATGCCGATCTGCACGATGGCCGGACCCAGCAGTTCACTGCTCTGGTAGTTGAAACGGAAACTGATATCAAGTCCATCGGCTTTCTCAAAACCGTAGCCCTTCGCCAGATCACAGATCCTCGCGGCATCTTCTTCAGAGATCTCGTCAACGATGACGTAATAGGTATCGGGAATGAAACTCAAAGACCGCCGATCCGGCAAAGAGAGGTCAAGACCGGATATCGAAAGATCGAAACGCTCCGTCTTGTCTTCGATGACATAATTCCTCTTATCAATGTTCATCAGCTCGTAATCGATGTTTCTGATCTGTGAGAAAGTGAAGGGATAATGAAACAAAGAGAGATCCTCTTTGATCGTCTGATGATCCCCGTCCCTGATCGCATTTTCATATCTTACCTGGCTCTGTCTGAGTTCTTCGGAAAAAAGGATAGGCTTTCTGATCTCAAGTCCGTTATATCCGATGATCAGATCCTGCTTTTCCTCACTGTTTCTGTCATAAGAAAGGATCATATCGGTATTCAACGGGACCTGTTTTTCCGATCCGTCTTCATATCTGATCTTCAGATAGGAAGTGCCAAGATTGAGATCGCCTCCGGCTTCGAAAGTCTCATTCATCCTTCCGCCCAGTTCGATCGAAGTGATGCCGATATAGGATGCCTTGCCCTCTTCATCGAAACCCATGAATTCGCAAGCATCTTTCTGCGGTCTGATCCTCAAGACCTCGTCATTCCTGGAGACCGCATCGATCTCGTGGAGACCATAATAGTTTCCGCCATTGAGATCATAATGCCTGTCATAAAGCTTCTCTTCACCGATCTGATCTTCGTTTATCATCACCGATACGTTCTCTTTGGCGATATAAGCATAAGAGACCTCAGGATCATAGAGATACTCGTCATTATAGGAATGATCCAGCCTGACTTTGTAGGATGCCTCATCCTCTTCCAGGACGATGAGGGAAAGCTCTTCGATGTCATCCAGGACGAATCTTCTCCTGTTCATTTCCTGATCATAGTAGAACGTGAGCCTGTCCTTGTCTTTGATGATGGCCAAAGCGTAGGCATCCTTGTCTTTCAGACCCAGCGCATCATCCATCCGGTACGCCAGAGCCGCGATCTTCTCCCCGTAATATGGATCAGCGGAAATGCTGCAGTTGATACCGCTCACTTTGTTGCCGAAAAAAGTACCTCTGTAATCACCGCGGAAGTGATCGGCAAGACGGGAAGAGACGAGATACTTTGCGTAGGAATAAATGCCCTCTTCGATCGAATCATAGCGGTCCTCATCCCGGTCTTCCTCATCTTCGTAGGCGCTCAATAGGAACAATCTGTTGGAAGCGAAAGAATCATAGGACTTGCCATAGGAAGACTCCTCCACTGCTGCCGATAACAGTAAGAGGCTGTTGGTCCCGAACAGTTTTTCCGCAGCAGTGAAAACATCGATCTGTCCGTAAAGCTGTGACCGGTTGACCTCGTCATTGGCCTGATCGCCATTCAGGTCCTCGTAATGGAAAAGACGGCCATCGAGGCCAAGATCCTCATAGAAATACTTCTCCAGTTCTTCTGTTGTATAGCCACTATAGGAACGATGTGACAGATACTGATAGTAATTATAGTAAGGCGACTCATTCAAGGCGTTCATGTGGTCACCATTTCTTTCATCATCCGTAAGAAGCCTCAGATCATCATAGAAAAAGTGACCATCGTAGCTGTAATAGGCCTTTCCCTCTTTCATAAAAGACAAAGCCTCATCCAGGCAAAGCGAATAGGCGTAAAAATCGATCTCCCACTGATTCCTGATATCATGCCAGAGCTTTCCATCCCGGACAGCATAGGAAGTGATCCGCTCATCAAGATCCTCCAGCGGATGCAGGACGACTTTGTCGATCCCGATCAGACCACGGTCACCTGAAAGAAGGAACTCGACCTTGCTTCCATCTTTTGAAGTGCCCAGATACAGAGCATCGCTTCCGTAACATCCGTTGACCAGGTCGGTCTCATCTTTGGAAATGGACTCGTATTCATGATCCAATGAACAGGCAGCATCGTTTCTGAAGCCGACGATCCCGTATTCCATCACGATGACCTCTTCCCCGTGTGCCAGGATCAGATTCTCATAGTTTTCCAGGTTCTCTGCATAGAAGGCATATGCCACCTCATAGCTCTCAAAATCTTCTAAGAACCCTTCCTTTTTATCATAGACAGTAAAAAGATCCTCTTGTCCATGGACTTGCAGAGGCTCTATAAGTAGCAGACAGACAAAAGTCCGCAATAAAAACTGCCGTAATCTTCTCACACTTCAATCATACACTAAAAGAAAAAGTCTGTTGCCAGACTTAATATGTTTCAGAAGAGATCTGCCTCAGAACGACGATCTCGAAGAGCTCACCAGCGTGTCCACCGATGCAGGTCTGCAGTGTCAGTGTCTGATCATCTTCTTTCAGCTGAACACCGGTATCATACATCTGCGCCTTCTTTATCGCCGCGATATAGTTCTTGTAGTAATCGGCGTCATAGGCGTTGCCATCATAATCATCGTAATTGTAATTGGTCCGCCAGTACTGCAGATCGATGAAATCTTCTTCCTTAGTCGCGTTGAACTCATAGACGGATGCGATTTCGTATTTGCGGATCTCATGTTCAAGGACCAGTGTCACAAAACGGTTCGCCGCGTAATTCTCCTGTTCCAGAAGCTGCTCCAGCGGCGTGAAAGCCTTGGTCCTGGTCTCATCGTTCCAGACAGAGAAATGATGGCCATAGATGATGATGTTCTGGTCAGCCAGGTTGTTGCGGTAATCCATGAAAGTCGAACCGCCGTTGTCGTTGTAGTCATATTCACCGGTCTTCCAGTAGGTCCAGATATAAACGTCATTGCCCGTGTACTCGCTCGGGTCACTGACCTGTTTACCGTCTTCCGTATAGAAGGTGTACATCGTTCCGTCACTCTTGTATACGGACTTGGCCTGGACAAAAGAGACGCGGATCAGTCCGGAATCAAAGATGACCTCACCGACGTAATCTTCATTGATCGCTTTGTTTTCATCAAAAAGAGCGCGATACTCTTTCTTCAGCTGTTCGGCGCTTCGTTCATCATTGGCGGTCTCATCGACCGGAAGCGCATCTTGCCTTTCCGGCAGACGGATGACGCCGGCCGAGATCAGCACGAAAACCGTTGCAATGAGCGCAAAGAACGTTACCAGCAAACCGAATAGTGTCTTTTTATTGATCTTGTTCATTCTACCCTTATTTTATAAAACATGCGTAATACTCATCATATGTCATATGATGCGCATACACATCCTCCGCTGTCTCGATGCCCAGATAGCGGATATGCCACGGTTCTTCGATATAACC
>JAILBD010000167.1 GCA_024681275.1 Erysipelotrichaceae bacterium | reverse complement strand
CCATTATCCGTATGCGGAAGAGTGGTATCAGTTCGCGGATGAGGAAGGTTTCCTGATCATCGACGAGGTCGCAGCTGTCGGTATGATGCGTTCAACGCACAACTTCGTGGATGCGGGCATGGGCAAGTACACCAGCTTCTTTGAGACACCGACCGTTCCTGAACTGCTGAGCAATCATCTGCTGCAGGTCGAGGAAATGATCGAACGTGACAAGAACCATCCTTCCGTATTTGCGTTCTCACTGTTCAACGAACCGGAGACGACCAGCACTTTCGCGCACGACTACTTTGCCAAGGTCTTCGAAAGAGCCAGGGAGGTCGACCCGCAGGGCAGACCTATGACCGGTGCTTTCGAGAAGAACTCGGCGCCTGAAAAATGTCAGTGCTACATGTTGTGCGACTTCATGTGTCTCAACCGCTACTATGGCTGGTACATCTCGGGCGGACCGGATATCTCGGATGCGATCGAGAAGTTCCATGATGAGATGAGACGCTGGAGCGTCAAAAATCCGGATGTACCGATCGTATTCACCGAATTCGGAACCGACACACTTTCAACGGAGCACAAGCTGCCTAGCGTCATGTGGGCGCAGGAATATCAGGTGGAGTATCTGGAAAAGAACTTCCAGGTCTTCGATACTTATGATTTCATCCAGGGTGAACTGGTATGGAACTTTGCGGATTTCCAGACGACGGAGGGCATCTTCCGTGTCAACGGAAACAAGAAGGGCGTCTTCACCAGGGAGAGGCAGCCGAAAGATGCGGCTTTCGTCCTGAAGAAGCGCTGGGAAAACAAATAAAGAGACATCAGGAAGTCCTCAAGACTTTCTGATGTTTTACAATGAGTATGTAAGGAGACGTACATTATGGAAATGACGATGCGCTGGTACGGTTCTAAGCACGATACCGTTACCCTGAAGCAGCTCAGACAGATCAGATATGTCACAGGTGTCATCACGACCCTCTACGACAAGCAACCTGGTGATCTCTGGACAAGGGAAGAGATACACGCCCTGAAGGAAGAGGTCGAATCAGCCGGATTGCATCTTGCCGGCATCGAATCCGTCAATGTTTCCGATGCGATCAAGACCGGATCCAAGGACAGAGATAAAGACATAGAGACCTATATCGAATGCTTAAGGAACCTTGGCAAAGAGGACATCCATCTGGTCTGCTACAACTTCATGCCGGTCTTCGACTGGACCAGGACAGAGCTGGCCAGGGTAAGGGAGGACGGCTCCACAGTCTTGGCTTATACGCAGAAGGCCGTCGATGAGCTGGATCCTGAGAAGATGTTCGATTCGATCGCTTCCGACATGAACGGAACGGTCATGCCAGGCTGGGAGCCTGAGCGCATGGCTCACGTTAAGGAGCTCTTTGAACTCTACAAAGACATCGATGAGGACAAGCTCTTCGACAATCTCAAATACTTCTTAGAGAAGATCATGCCTGTCTGCAACGAGTACGACATCAAAATGGCCATCCATCCGGATGATCCGGCCTGGTCCGTCTTTGGCCTTCCAAGGATCATCACCAACATGGAGAACATCCACAGGATGATGAAGATGGTCGACGATCCGCACAACGGCGTCACCTTCTGTGCCGGAAGCTACGGCACCAATCCGGACAACGATCTGCCGGGGATGATCAGATCCCTGAAGGGAAGGATCCACTTCGCCCATGTCAGGAACCTCAAGTTCAATTCCAGAGACGACTTCGAGGAAGCGGCTCACTTATCGGAAGATGGTTCCTTCGATGTCTGCGAGATCGTAAGAGCTTTGCATGACATCGGCTTTACCGGTCCGATCAGACCTGACCATGGACGTATGATCTGGGATGAAGTCGCCATGCCGGGATACGGCCTATATGACAGAGCGCTTGGAGCCGCCTATATCTGCGGCTTGTGGGAAGCGATAGATAAGGATTCAAAGAGATGAAGCTTGTCAATGTTGTAAACGAAAGAGAAAAATGGATCGAAAAGGGATACGAGGTATTCTCTTACGATCGTGCAAAGATGGTGGAGAAGACGAGAAAGGATCCGGAGTGGATCCACTTCGGTGCCGGAAACCTCTTCAGAGCCTTCCAGGCCGTCTTCTGTGACCGTCTGCTGGATCAGGGTGTCCTGGACAAGGGCATCACCATAGTAGGCGGCATGGATTCCGCTGCCATCGATGATTATTTCAGAAAGTTCGATGATCTGCACATCGCCGTCACGCTGAGAAGCTCCGGCAAGGCGGACAAGAGAGTCGTCGGTTCGATCGCCGAATCTCTGAAGATCGAGGATACGGAACGTCTCAAAGAGATCTTCACGAAGGAAAGTCTCAAGGTCGCTTCTTTCACGATCACCGAAAAGGGCTACGCCTTCAAGGAAGGTGACGATGAGACGACCTATCTGGGCAAGTTCACTGCCCTGCTGCATCATAGATACCTGAATGGCGCGCATCCTCTGACACTGAATTCACACGACAACTGTTCCCATAACGGCGATGTCCTGAAGAAGGCCATCCTCTACTATGCGGGTAGATATGGGGATCAGGGATTCCTTGACTATGTCAACGAGAAGGTCAGTTTCCCGATCTCGATGATCGACAAGATCACGCCGCGTCCGGACAGAAGGATCGCCCAGATCCTGATCGATGACGGGGTGGAAGAGGTCAAAGAGCTCGATGTGAACTACTACATGAACTGTTTCGTCAATGCCGAAGAGAGCCAGTATCTGGTCATCGAAGACAGGTTCGCCAACGGCAGACCGGCCTGGGAAAAGGGCGGCATCGTCTTCACGGACAGGGAGACTGTCGACCAGGTCGAAAAGATGAAAGTCGGCACCTGCCTCAATCCGGTCCACACATCTCTGGCGGTCTATGGCTGCCTCTTAGGTCACAAACTGATCTTTGAAGAGATGGGCGATGAGCCGCTGAACAGGCTGGCCAGACACATCGGCTACGATGAGGGACTTCCTGTGGTCGTCGATCCGAAGATCATGGATCCGAAGGACTTCCTGGATACCGTCATCAATGTCAGACTGACCAATCCGTACATGCCGGATGCGCCGCAGCGTATCGCGATGGATACTTCGCAGAAGCTGCCGGTCCGTTTCGGTGAGACGCTGAAGGCCTATCTGAACAGAGGCGAAGACATCACCAGACTCACTTATATCCCGCTGGTATTCGCCGGCTGGCTCAGATATCTGACCGGTATCGATGATGAGGGCAA
>JAILBD010000166.1 GCA_024681275.1 Erysipelotrichaceae bacterium | reverse complement strand
CTCTTTTCTTTCGATCTTCCTGTCGATCAGGCGCTCAGGACCGCCATAGAAACCGTAGCTTGGAAGGCCCTTGGCGATGAACCAGCCCAGCTCCCACAGAGTCCCCGAATCAGGCTCATGGCCTCTCCAGTCATCGAGCTGCGCGATGCACATGTCGCAGTTCAGCATGTGTCCGTAGTCGTGAAGGAAGACCCTTTTCCAGAAATCCTCACCCGGCTCGACCGGATCGCCTTCGCCCGGAAAAAGGCCGATGAAACCATACTTGTCGCAGACTTCCTTCCAGTATCTCACCGTCTCATCGCAAGTCGGCAGGAACATCTCGAAATCAGCCAGATAGACCACAGGTCTTCTCACTTTGCCCTCTTTATCGATGAACATCAGGCTTCACCTCCTTCAAGATCTTCCTTCGCCCTCTTCAGGGCATCCTCCAGGCTTCCTTCGACCACGATGCCCCCATATTCCAGCATCAGATTGACAGGACCCGGCTCAAAAGAGATCCCGTTCTCATCGACGACCCTGCCATCCTCGCTGAGATGGCTCTGTCCGGAATACCTCTCCTGGCAGACTCTGGCATCCGGCATGTAGGCATAGACCTTCTTGTCAAAACCGTAGGCGATGCCCATCTCCAGAGCCGATTCACTGTAAGGCTCCACAAAACTGCGGAAATCCCTGGTATCGGCGATCAGGATGTCGCAGTCCCGGATCATCGCCAGCCTCTTTTCCGCGACTCTTTTTCCGTTCTCGAAACTGTCTTTCATCCTGAACAGATCCGCAGGAAATTCCATCATCTCAAAACCATAGGCTTCACAAAGCCTCTTCTTTTCCGCAAAAAGCTCTTGCGCATCCTTCTTCAGACGATCGGGACCCGACAGATACACCTTTTTTCTTTCCATATCAATGTTTCCTTCTTCAGATAAGACCATTATAGCATCCGCTCCCATCTCTTCCTTTTGACTCTCCTTACAAGTTTCTTTGACAGATGCATCGCCACAAAAGAAGCGGCTGCATTCTGATATAATGCAGAAAAAGAAGGAAAGACCATGAAGATACTATTTATCGGAAACAGTCATACTTTCGTCCATTACGTGCCCCTCAGAGTCAAGACCTGCCTGGAAGGACGCGGACGAAACGCCGATGTCACCATGCTGACGCATCCGGGCATGGGACTGGACTGGCATCTGAAACAGTCCCAGACCTACTTCGATCTGCTCTATGGAAACCATGACGCCGTCGTGCTCCAGCACAATGCCCATCCTTTCCCGGGCAGGGATTCCCTGGTCAACGCTGGCATCGAAATGGCAAAGCTGATCCCTGAAGACACGAAGGCCTATCTCTACATGACCTGGAGCGAGAAAAAGAATCCCGAAGGACAGAAGATCATGAGCGCATCCTACAAAGAACTCGCCGAAAAGATCGGCGCCACCGTATGTCCGGTCGGAGATCTCTGGTGGCAGATCAAAGAGAGGTATCCGGATGAACTCTACTTTGAAGATGGCGAACACACATCCGTCTTCGGCGCATCCGTTTCCGCAGTCATCATCGCCAGAACGCTGCTGAAGGAAGATCTTTCCATCGAAGAGATCTATGAGGAAGCCAAAAAACTGGAAAAGACAGAATATGATAAAAGACTCATCGACCTCGTCATCAAAGACGGGGAATATGTGATGAGTCCTCTCAAAGACATCTGAAACCCGCCAAACGGGCTTTTCGTTTTCTACAGCTGAATGGCCGTATCCAGAGCGATCTCCATCATTCCCCGGAAAGCCGTCTGCCTCTCTTCCGGCGAAGCCTCTTCACCCGGCTTGTCTGATATCGTCAGCATGCAGGCCGCCTTCTTGTTCAGATACCTGGCATTCGCAAAGAGACCGAAACTCTCCATCTCGCCGGCGATCACATCATACGGCGGTTTCCTGTCCAGGCTCCTGTCGAAATAGAAGCAGTCACCGCTGTTGACGATGCCCTTGTAGATGAAACGACCCTTCTGCTTCGCTGTCTGCTCCAGCAGATCCGTGATCCCCTGATCCGGAAGCATCAGATCCTCCTTGTAGCCGAAAGCCGTATCCGCAAAAGAAGAAGTCGAATAAGCCGCCTCCACCAGGATGATGTCAAAAAGCTTCATCTCCGGCAGATAGCCGCCGCAGGAACCGATGCGGATGATATTCTCCACACCGTAGAAATTGTAGAGCTCATAGGAATAGATCCCGATCGAAGGGATGCCCATTCCATGTCCCATGACCGAGATCGGAACGCCCTTGTAGGTCCCCGTGTAACCCAGCATGTTGCGCACATGGTTGAACTCCTTTGGATCATCCAGGAAATTCTCCGCGATGAACTTCGCCCGCAATGGATCGCCGGGCATCAGAACGGTCTTGGCGATATCGCCGACCCTGGCAGTGTTGTGAGGTGTGCCGTTGAATTCACTCATATTTTTTCTCCTTTTCCTTACTGATCTATTACAAGACGCAAAGTCCTGTTCAGACTCTCTTTTCCGATACGGAAACCATAGAGATCGCGCAGATCCACATGCGGAAAGTAATAGCGCTCTCCATCGAAAGTCACTTCCAGCATTTTTTCTTTCTCTTCGACAGTCAGCCGATAGCGGACCCCTTTTTTCCATTCAATTTCATAGGAACACAGCAGTTCCTCCCTGACCTTCTTCCTGATCAGGACGAGCCTGTCTTTCCGCAGACCCAGAGCGTAATGATCCAGATAACCGCGCATCGAGAAGACCAGCAGGTGTTCCTC
>JAILBD010000105.1 GCA_024681275.1 Erysipelotrichaceae bacterium | reverse complement strand
CAGGTCACATTCAATATTCCCTTGAAAGATGGAAAAGACGACTTCATGAGCCCTTGGACTTTCACTTCCGATGACGGAAGGTTCGAGATGGACTTCATCCCGGTCATCGACAGGGCAGCCAATACGGATTTCATCATCCTGGGTTCCAACCAGCATCAGGTCTTTGGAAAGTTTACAGGCAAGGCTGTACTGGATGATGGCAAGACAGTGGAGATCAAAGACTTTCTCGGATTCGCCGAGAAGGTCGCCAACAAGTGGTAAAAGAAAATGAGGGAGAAGACATGAGTCTTCTCCCTTGTTTTATCATTATTCTCTCAAGAGTCTTTCTTTCTGAAGGTTTTCTTTCTTTTCTTCCAGCCTTCCCAGACCGTAGGCGAGAAGGGCAGCGACCAGCAGGTTGATCCATCCGATCCGTGGCGCGTTGATGGAATTGCCGATGCCGATCAGGATGTTGCCGATCAGAAGGATCCTGATCATGTTGATGATCGTTTTCAGATGTTCGATCCGCGAATCGATGTCGGAGAACAGATCGAAGGATCCAAGTTCGCTTCTTCTTCGGAAGTAGATCCATTTGATCATCTTTCCGACATATTCCGCACCGGTCTCTTCCATGAAAGAGATGAAAGGCGTATCGCTTGAATCATGCATCTCCAATCGGATGATGTATTCGCCGGGCTCACTCTTTTCAAAGGTGTAGCTGCAGAAGCCCACGGAGATCAGAGTCCATCCATCAGCAGCCATCTGGTTGAGCCACTTTTCTTCTTTTTCAAAGTCCCATACCCAGAACCATTTGTGTAATGTCTTAATTTCATTCATCTTTTTCTTCTCCTTTCAGGATCATGTCACCATTGGACAAGAGTTCTCTCAATCGTTCGATCTCGTTTTTCAGTATTTCCAGACCTTTGGCTGTGATCTGATAATTCTTTTTTCTGCTTCCATCTGCAGACGGAAGCGGGATGATCCATCCTTTATCGACCATGGATGTCAATGCGCCATATAAGGTGCCTGCCGCCAGTCTGACCCTTCCTCTGGACAGGTACTCCACTTCCTGCATGATCCCGTAACCGTGCTGGGGATTGTACAAGGCAAGAAGGATATAATAACTCGCTTCGGTCAATGCCAGTGTTTCCTGCATATGATCCTCCTTTATCGTCTTACGATATATCGTCTGACGATATATCTGAGTTCATTATATCGGCATACGATATAGTTGTCAATCCTTTTTCGATAAAAAAAGTACAGCAGGAAGCTGTACTATATCATTCTATTCTGCCAGAGAGCCAAACGGATCCCATGGATCGAGGACGACCGGTTTCTTTTTGGCGGCTGCCAGCTGTTTCTTGTTGAGATACTTGCGGTTGACGACTGCTTCGAAGACATATCTGTCGAACCAGGTGTCTGAAGCGATGTAGTAGCCTTTGTTGCCGGCTTTTTCGCCCCAGGAATTTTCGATCTTCCATCTGTTCGGAACGTTCTTGACCAGATTGACGCCGGTGAAGACCATGGCGTGGTTCATCGCGGATTCGCAGGTATCCAGCATCTCAGCCTTGGACATGTCGAGGTCCATGCGCAGGGTGTTGGCCAGATCGAAGCTCTCATCGTCCCAGAGGCCGAGCAGTCTGTCGCCGTCCTTGCCGCAGTCGCAGCCGAACCATACGATCTCGCCGTCTTTCAGCTGCTTCAGGATCAGATCCTTGAAATCTTTGATCGGCAGGTTGAGGAAGAAGACTTCGTTCTTCGTTCCGGCGACGTTGCCCAGGTATTTGACGGTGTAGGTCTGATAGAACGGCTTGTCTTCAGTCGGACCGTTGATGATGCCGATGTAATCGTCCAGATCGACGCCCAGATACTTCTCGTACATCTCTTTAGGAGTGACGTCGTAGTGTGCGTGATACTTGTTTTTCTTGTCGACATATTCGAAGGTGAATGATTTTGGCGGAACGCCGAAGCAGTCGCAGAGCAGGGCATAGCACTGTCTGAGCGTCTCTTCCTTGAGCCTGGCGATCTCTTCATCGTTTTCCGCTTTCTTCATATCGGCTGTGAAACGGCGCAGACGGAGGCTGATGATCTGGTTCATCTCACGGGTGTGAGAAGACTGATAGGTCTCCGGCATCGCTGTCTTCGGGCAGAGTCCGTACTTCTTGACCAGGGCAACCATCATGTCCCACTGTCCTCCGTCTCCGACCATGGTCTTGAGCAGATAACGGGAGGTCTCGCTGTTGAGCGGCTGATCCTTTTCCGCGATCATGCATTCCATGAAGTAGTTGATCTTCTCAAGCTTGTCGTAGAAGGCCATGTAGTTCTGAGAGAGTTCGAACTGATCTTTGATGTTGTATTTCTTTGCGATCATCTCTCTTAGGAGGGTCAATGAGGAGAAGAGCCAGCAGCGGCCTGATGCCTGCTGATCGGTGACCGGCAGGGTTTCGATGTCGATGGAAAAGAGGTTCGGGTTCTTCACTTTTCCTTCGAAGCGTCTGGAGATGGAACGGATGCTGTTCTCGCTCAGAGCGTTTCTGACGATCCTGGCAGTGTTGTCGCTGAGATATTCTTTGTCGAATCTTTCTAGTTGTTTTGGGCTGATCGCCTGGAATTTTGCCATATTATTTCCTTCTTTCTGAAATAATGATAACACTTATTCGTGTATAGTCTTTTGGATTGCTTCATGCAGTATAATGGTAGGGTATGGAAGAGAAACTGTTTAAGATACATTCTGAATATAAGCCGATGGGCGATCAGCCCGCCGCGATCGAAGCGCTGGCCGAAGGTCTCAGACAGGGCAAGCACGAACAGGTCCTGCTTGGTGCGACCGGCACCGGTAAGACTTTTACGATCGCCAATGTCATCCAGAAGGTCAACAAGCCTACGCTCGTCTTTGCCCACAACAAGACGTTGGCAGGCCAGCTCTATTCCGAGTTCAAAGCCCTGTTTCCGGAGAATGCGGTCGAGTATTTCATTTCCAACTTCGATTTTTATCAGCCTGAGGCCTACATGCCCAAGACCGATACCTATATAGAGAAGAATGCCGTCACCAACGATGAGATCGATATGCTGAGGATGTCGGCGTACAATTCGCTCCTGGAGAGAAGGGATGTCATCGTCGTGGCTTCCGTTGCCTGCATCTATGCCGGAAGCAATCCTGAGGATTACAAGGAGATGTTCTTTTCCTTGAAAGTCGGAGAGGTCATCGACCGTCAGCAGCTGATCAGAAGACTGCTGGTCATGCAGTATCAGCGGAACGATATGGACAAGATCAGAGGGACTTTCTCGGTCAAGGGCGATGTCATCGAGGTCTGTCCGGGTCATACGGACAAGTTCATCATCAGGATCGAGATGTTCGATGATGAGGTCGAAAGGATCACGGAGATCGATCCGATCACCAAGAACGTTCAGAATGGCTACACCGTCTATTCTTTCTTCCCGGCCAGCGGTTACGCCAGAGACAGGCAGGACCTGCTGATCGCCTGTGACAACATCGAGATCGAGCTGGAAGAAAGGCTCAGGTATTTCAAGGAAAAAGGCAAGCTTCTGGAGTATGAAAGACTGGAGCAGCGCTGCCGCTACGATATCGAGGCCTTGAGGGAGATGGGCATGTGCTCAGGCATCGAGAACTATGCCATGCATATAGACCACCGTGTGCCAGGCCAGAGACCTTACAATCTCTTTGACTATTTTGGCGATGATTTCCTGATCGTGGTCGATGAGTCGCATGTCTCTCTGCCGCAGATCCGCGGCATGTACAATGGCGATCATCAAAGAAAGCTGACTTTGGTCGAGTATGGTTTCCGGTTGCCGAGCGCTCTGGAGAACAGGCCGATGACCTTTGATGAGTGGGAAGAGCTCAAGGCGCCGAGGATCTACATGTCGGCCACACCGGGCGATTACGAACTGGAGAGGAGCGGCAAGCCGATCGAGCAGCTGATCCGTCCGACTGGCCTGGTGGATCCTTCCGTGGAAGTCAGGAAGACATCCGGTCAGATCGATGATCTGATGGAGGAGATCAGAAAGAATATCGAGAGGAAAGAGAGGACACTGGTCACGACTCTGACGGTCAAAATGGCTGAGGATCTTACCGATTACCTCAAGAAAGCCAACTTCAAGGTCGCCTATCTGCATCATGAGACCAAGACACTGGAGAGGAGTGAGATCATCCACGACTTGCGTGAAGGCAAGTATGATGTGCTGATCGGCATCAACCTGCTCAGAGAGGGACTGGATATCCCGGAAGTGTCCCTGATCTGCATCCTGGATGCGGACAAGGAAGGCTTCCTGAGAAGTTCGAGATCCCTGATACAGACGATCGGTCGTGCTGCCCGTAACGAACATGGCAGGGTCATCATGTATGGGGACCAGATCACCGATTCCATGCGCATCGCGATCGATGAGACCAACCGAAGAAGGTCCATCCAGGAAAGATACAACGAGGAGAATCACATCATTCCTCACTCAGTGAAGAAGGAACTCAATGAGGTCATCCATTCCAAGGAGACCAGGGAGATGTCGAAGAAGTATGCCCAGAAGAAGAAGCATACGAAGGCTGAGAAGGAGAAGATGATGGCTTCGATCGAAGCGGAGATGAGGCAGGCTGCCAAACAGCTCAACTTCGAAAGGGCTGCCGAACTGCGCGATATCCTCTATGAACTCAGAGATGAGAAATAGGATCAGATCTTGTCTGATCCTTTCATATATTTATGGCACACCATAGAAAGTGGTTTATAATGAAAGTATGAAAAAACTGGTACTCATCAGTGGTATTTCCGGAGCGGGTAAATCGACGGCGGCCAATATCCTGGAGGATATGGGTTATACCTGTATCGACCAGTATCCGGCTGTGCTGATCCCGGATCTGCTGGATCTGATCCGGAAGGACAATAGCATCAAATACGACATGGTCGCTCTTTCGATCGACATCAACGAGCTGGACAATTACTACAATCTGCTGGCCAATTCGGAGTATAAGCCGCAGCTGATCCTTCTGGATGCCAACAAGGACACGATCATCAACCGTTACAAGTTCACCAGGCGCGTCCATCCTTTGATCGTGTCGAATACGGCTTCCACACTGGAGGAGGCGGTCGACATCGAGATGGGCATCCTCAACAGATACAAGAGAAAGAACGTCCACATCATCGATACCGATGATCTGCCGCCCAAGCAGCTGAAGGCGACGCTGGACAAGGTCCTGAAATACGATGATTTCAACAATCTGGCGATCACGTTCAAGTCCTTCGGTTTCAAGAACGGTGTTCCCGATGATGCGGATGTCGTTCTGGATGTCAGGATGCTGGACAATCCTTTCTATGTGCCGAAACTGAAAAACAAGACCGGTAATGACAAGCCGGTCAGGGAATATGTCCTGAATTCCAAGCTGACGCAGCGCTACCTGAAGAAGACGACGGCTTATCTGGATTTCATGTTCAAGGCCTATGATAACGAAGAGAAGAGGCATCTGACGATCTGCATCGGCTGCACAGGCGGTCAGCATCGAAGTGTGACGATCGCCAATTACCTCTACGATGTCTATAAAGAAAAATACATGTGTTATCTGACACACAGGGAGCTCAGAAAATGAAGAAAGTTGTTGCGATAGGCGGAGGCCACGGGCTTTCGGCGATCCTGAGCGGGATCAAGGATATCAGGGATATCGATATCTCGGCGATCGTGACAGTCGCCGATGACGGTGGTTCGACCGGACGTCTGCGGAAACGCTACACGATCCCGGCCATGGGCGACATCCGCAATGTCATCCTGGCTCTGTCGGATTCAGAGCCTCTGTTGCATGATCTGATGAACTACCGCTTTGAAGGGGAAGACAATATGGATATCGCCGGTCATTCTCTGGGGAACCTGATCCTGACGGCTCTGACCAATATGACCGGTTCTTTCAATGAGGCGATCCGCATCACTTCGGGGATGCTGGAGGTCAAGGGGGATATCATCCCTTCCACGCTGGAGAATGTGACGCTGTTTGCGATGATGGATGATGATACCATCGTCAAGGGAGAGGCCAATATCCCGAGCCTGATCCACAACATCGAAAGGGTCTTCTATCAGGAAGAGGTCCACGCCAACAAGGAAGCAGTCAAAGCGATCGATGAGGCCGATCTGATCATCTACGGTATCGGTTCACTATACACTTCGATCCTGCCCAACACCATCATTCCGGGCATCAATGAAGCTCTCAATAGGTGCAAGGCCAGACGGGTCTATTTCGCCAACTGCATGACCCAGTCCAATGAGACGTACAATTACGATCTCAATGATCACCTGGAGGCATTCAAGAAGCACAACACGCCGGTCGACATGGCTGTCATCCATAACGATGTCATCCCGGATCTGATCGTGAATCGCTATCACAGGCAGAATTCGATCGAGGTCGTCGATCACGGCAACTGCGATATCGAAGTGCTGAAGATGCCGCTGCTGCGTTTTGACAGGAATCTGGTCAGACACGATCCTGAGAAGATCAAAGAAGTACTGGAGAGCATCCTCTGATGTCTTTTACGACGGATATCAAACAGGAGATCGCCAATGTCGATCTGGAAAGACACTGCCAGAGAGCGCAGCTTTCGGCTCTGATGCTGCTGACATCCTCGCTGACCATTTCCAAAGGATCTTTCGGCATCCTGGTGCGAAGCGAGTCGCCGACGACCTGCAAAAGGGCGATGTATCTGCTCAAGAGCCTTTTTGATGTCGACACGCAGCTTTCAGTCGCCCGCAAGACCAATCTCAAGAAGAACAATGTCTATACGATAGAGATACCGGCAAGGGGGAAGGAGATCCTTGAGGAGCTCGGCCTCTATTCGCAAAGAGGTCTCGAATCGCATCCTTCCTACGAGATCGTCATGCGGAACTGCTGTGCGGCTTCCTATCTGGCAGGCGCTTTTCTGGCCTATGGTTCCTGCAATGACCCGCACAATCCCAACTATCATCTGGAGATCTCTGTCCAGGAGATCGAATATGCCAATTTCATCGTCAAGCTGATCTCCCGTTTCGACATACAGGCCAAGACCGTCAAGAGGCGCAGCAATTATGTCGTCTATCTGAAAAAGGCCGACTTCGTTTCCAACTTTCTGGCACTGATCAAGGCCCATGATGCGATGATGCGTTTTGAAGATGAAAGGATAGCCCGTGACCTGAAGAACTCGGTCAGCCGCATCGATAACTGTGAGATCGCCAATGTCGAAAAAAGCATCCGGGCGGGGCAGAAGCAGATCGATGACATACAGGCGATCATACAGGCCGGAAAATTCGACAAGCTGGGTGAGAAACTGAAGAATGTCGCGGATATCAGGATGCGTTTTCCGGAGGCATCTCTGCTGGAGTTGTGCGATGCCTATCAGAAGAATTACGGTGAGACCATATCCAAGTCGGGTATGAAACACCGCTTGAATAAGATCGGTTCCTATGCGGAATCTTTGGAGGAGTGAGAATGAACGTCATTTTAGTTACCGGTGCTTCCGGTGGGATCGGCAAGGAGTTTGCCAGACAGTTCGCCTATCGCGGCTACGACCTTTTTCTGGTCGCCAGAAGGAAAGAGGAGCTGGAGAAGATCAAAGAGGAGTTTGAAGAAGAATACAAGATCCATGTGTCCGTAATGGCTTGCGATATCGCCAAGAATCCCAAGAGTGTCTATGACTATTGCAAGGAAAATGATCTGCAGGTATCAGTCCTGATCAACAACGCGGGATATGGCGATTATACCTCTTTCATGAATGCGGATCTGGATAAGCTGCAGGGCATGATCGATCTCAACAACAAGGCTCTGGTGAGCCTGACCTACTACTTCCTCAAGGATATGAAGGAGAACGGCTATGGTCACATCATCAATGTCGGTTCGGTCGCTTCTTTCCTGCCGGGTCCTTACATGGCGGTCTATTATGCGACGAAGGCTTTCGTCTTGAGCTTCTCGATGGCTTTACGCGAGGAACTCAGGAAGGAGAACATCAAAGTATCGGTCCTCTGTCCGGGTCCGGTCAAGTCCGACTTCTGGAAGGTCGCGGATGGCGACAAGACGGCGATGAACGCATCTATGTTCTCGCGCATGACGACCGATGCGGCAAAGAGCGGCTACTCCCTGTTTGAGACGGGCAAGGCTTATGTGGTGGACGGTGGACTCAACAAAGCGATGATCGCGGTCGCCAGACACCTGCCTCTGGAGCTCTGCGCCAGACTGGTGGGCACGATACAGAAAAGAGTCAAAGGAAAAGCTGAGTGATCAGCTTTTTTTGAAGATATCGATGATGAAGCAGAAAGAGATCCCGCAGTCTTTGACCTGTCTGAGTTTCTCTTTGTCGCTCAAAGATGTGGTGTTATAGTAAGGCGTCATCATGAAGAGGTCCATGAGATCTTCGTGAGAGACCATTTTTCTTTCCTGTATCTTTATCTGTCTTTTTAATTCCATCCCTTCGATCGCGATCTCTTCCGCTTCATTGAGATAGGGCTTTTCATAGATGAGCTCCTTGAGTTCATAGAGATGACGGACATCAGGCCTGACCAGGATGAAGCTTCCGTCATCTTTCAGGATGCGGACGATCTCTTTGGCGGCGATCGGTGCGAAGATGGTGATGACCTTGTCGGCGCATCGATCGGCAAGCGGATCGCGGAAGATCGAATTGAGCAGGTAGAGCGTGCTTTTGTCGCTTTTGGCGGCGATCTTGAGGCCGGACTTGCTGAGATCGATGCCGACCTTGTCTTTAGCTTTGAAGGCGGAAGTGTAGTAGCCTTCTCCGCAGGCCAGGTCGACGAGGGAATCGCTCTCTTTGATCAGTTCATTCACCGCATCCCTGAGGAAGCTGTAATATCCCTTTTCCAGAAAGCGTTTCCTGGCTCTGATCATGTCGGGATTGTCGCCGCTGCTTTGCGAGTTTTTAAGGTTCAGATTGAGGTAGCCTTCTTTGGACAGGTCAAAATTATGTCCGTTCTCACAGCGGTATGATCTGTCGGTCCGAATGAGTTTCTTTTTGCAGACAGGGCACAAGATTTCCATACTCATATTATAGATTTTATAGTAGAATTAGTGTATGAAAAAAGGACTTTTGATCGTATACAGCGGCCTGAGCGGCGTCGGCAAAGGGACCATCCTTTCCAAGCTGATGCCGATGGAGGACCTGAATCTGGCTTATTCAGTTTCGATGACGACAAGAAGACCCCGGGAAGGCGAGATCGACGGAGTCAATTATTTCTTCGTCAGCAAGAAGCGTTTCCTGGAAGCTGTAAAGAACGGCGAACTGCTGGAACATGCGCGTTTTGTCGGGAATGATTACGGGACGCCCAAAGAATATGTGGAGAAGATGAGAGAAGAGGGCAGGAACGTGATCCTGGAGATCGAGATCAGAGGAGCCAAACAGGTACTGGAGAAATGTCCTGATGCGTTGAGCATCTACATCGTTCCGCCATCGATCGAGGAACTGGAGCGAAGGCGGAGAGAACGCAGCACGGAAGATGAGGAGACGATCCTCAAACGCGTCTCGAAGGCTAAACAGGAAATGAAAGACATCGGCTTCTATGAGCACATCGTCTGCAACGACGATCTGGACAAGGCGGTCGAGGAAGTCAGAGAGATCATATTAAATGAGATGAACAAATAGTTCATCTCTTTTTTACAGTTTGTGGAAGATCGGTTTCATCTGCGAGAAGGTGCAGAAGTATTCGTAACCGAGGTCTTTGAGGATCTGTTTCGTTCTTTCGATATCATAGCCGAGGTGTGACTTTGCGTGGGAGTCGGAGCCGATGGTGATGATCTCTCCGCCCAGGTCTCTGAACATCTTCAGGATCTGCGTGCATGGCGTGTGATCCTTGAGACCGTAGCGGGCACTGGAGGTGTTGAATTCGATGCCTTTGCCGTCACGTATGGCGACCTTGAGGATCTCATAGACGAGATCTTCAAAATCGGAAAAAGGGCATTCACCTTGCGGATCATAGCGTTTGATGTTGTCGATATGGCCCAGGACCGAGTAATTTTTGAAGGCATTGACTGTCTTTAAGAGCTCTTCGTAGTAGGCACGGTTGTATTCCTTCTGGGTCCTTCCTTCATGATATTCAGGCAGATAGATCTCTATATCGTCCACCTGGTGATTGGAGTGAATGATGAAGTCCATCGGATATCTTTCACAGAGTTTCTGGTATTTGTCCAGATAGGGCATCTGAATGCCGAATTCCAGACCTTTGCGTATCGTGATGAGGTCTCCATATCGTTCCTGCATCTTCTCGATCAAAGCAAAATAAGCGGGATAATCGGTATTGTAAAAGGGCAGTCCGGTGCTTGGATCCAGACGTGGTACGTGACCGCTCGTGCCGTGATCCAGCTTGATGCCGTAATCGACGTGGTCAGTAAAACAGATCTCATCAAGACCTAAGGCGATGGCATCTCTGACGACTTCTTCCATCGGATAATCGGAATCGTCGGAGAATGCGCTGTGTACATGATAGTCTGCCAGCATATCTCAATTATAGCAAAGCATTTCATTCGGGGGATGGATAGGTCTTCATTTTGGGTAAAGAAAAAGCGCCGCATTGCTGCAGCGCTCAGATTCCCGGACTATTACCTGTTGTAATACTCGATGACCAGCAATTCGTTGATCTCCTGATTGAGTTCTTTTCTTTCAGGGTATCTGACGTATTTGCCTTTGCGGGCGTCTTTGTCTACTTCGACAAAATCCTTGAATGAGACTGTGCCTTCGAGAGACTCAGCTAAGAAGCTGTTGTTCTTGTAGTTGTCTTTGATCTCGACGACAGAGCCCGGTTTGATCTGGCATGAAGGGATATCGACCTTCTTGCCGTCGACCAGTACGTGACCGTGAGAGACGATCTGTCTGGCCTGTTTCCTGGTGCTGGCAAAGCCCATGCGGTATACCAGGTTATCAAGTCTTGATTCCAGCATGACGAAGAGGTTCGTACCTGTGACACCTTTTTTCTTGACGGCTTTGATGTAAGTGTTGTAGAACTGCTTCTCACTCAAACCGTACATGTGTCTCATCTTCTGCTTTTCGGCTTTCTGTAAACCGTAGTTGGACTGCTTGATACGTCTGGTCGCGGAACCGTGCTGTCCAGGGATGTAGGGTCTCTTGCTTAATTCTTCGCCGGTCTCAAGAACCGAGAAGTTTAAACGTCTGGATAATCTCCAAGTAGGACCTGTGTTTCTTGACATAAGTTTTCTCCTCCTTAAGTTAAGTACAGGTGTAAATCATTACCGCGGGTGTCAATATACGAGTTTCGCCAATAGCGCATGGCTACTTGTCTCCTGTAAAGGTATTGACGCCTGGGCGATAACTTTACATGCTGCTATAAAATTTATGTGCTTAAATATTATCGCAAATCAGCTTGTATAAGTCAATTGAAAAATGCTTACTTAAATAGTAAAATGAACCTGTATGAAGAGGGAATACTTGTTTATTTCGGTCGGGGTACTTGTTTTGATCACTCTGATCGCGATCATCGTAACGACAAAAAAGAACCAGAAGAAGAATCTCAAGAAGCAGCTTGATGATCTTTATGTCCGTTTCAATTCAGTCAAGACGATCCCTTTGGCTTTCAAACTGAACAAGGCTCAGGCGATAGCCAGAAGGAATGAAGAGATGACTGCTGCGGTCGAAAGCTATTATGGAAAATACGAAGACACCGAGAAGCATGTCAACGAGATACAGGACATGTTGAACGATGTCGATGACAATATGGGCGGCGTCAAGTACAGACAGGCACTGGAGATGCTGAAGGGCGTTTCCGATGAACTGGCAAAGTGTGAAGCTGAGGTCCAGGTCATCGATGACTTCCTGGAAGAGTTCTCCAGAAAAGAGGACATCCAGCGGGAGTATTCAGCCAAGCTGAAAGAGAAATATCGCGTCGTCAAGACGACGATCAACAAGAACGCGCAGCTTCTGTCCATCTCCTACGACGGATTCGTGGATAAGCTGAAGGAATGTGAAGACCTCTTCTCTTCTTCGGAAGAGCTGATGTACGCTTCGGATTATTCTGCCGCCCAGGAGGAACTTGAGAGCATCGACAAGAAACTGGAAGAGATCAAATCCAGCGCCAATGCCGTGCCAAAGCTCGTCAAAGATACCAAGGGCGTCCTGCCTCTGATGCTGGATGAGACCAAGAGAGAACTGGCACTCACCAGACAAAGAGGTGTCTATACAGATCATCTGGATATCGAACAGAAACTGGCTGACATCGAGACCGGTCTGAATGCCGATATCAAGGAACTGATGGCCGCCCGCACGGAAGGCATCAAGCCGAGAGTCGCGGAAGCGAAAGATACGCTCAATGATCTGAATGAGAAACTGGCAGAGGAGAACAAGGCGTTCAAACTTGCCAGAGAGACCAATGACCGGGTCTATGAGCATATCAGCGACATGGAGAAGGTCGAGAATTATGTCCGCATCGCCTATGACAAGGATTCCGCGCGTTTCGGTCTGATCGATCTCAAGGAATCGCTGCGCAAGATGCGCGAGGAGATCGGCAAGTACAAAGAAGAATATGAGAACATCAACGCCGATCTGTCCAGCTGCATCAAACCGGCTTCCGAG
>JAILBD010000075.1 GCA_024681275.1 Erysipelotrichaceae bacterium | reverse complement strand
TCGAACCCTAGACCCTCTGATTAAGAGTCAGATGCTCTACCAACTGAGCTAGGGAACCAAGTAGTGGTGACAAGTACGGGATTCGAACCCGTGAATGCCGCCGTGAAAGGGCGGTGTGTTAAGCCGCTTCACCAACTTGCCAGAACAATGGCGCCCGAAACAGGACTCGAACCTGTGACCTGCCGGTTAACAGCCGGACGCTCTACCGACTGAGCTATTCGGGCACATTGCTAATATATATTAACATTGAAAACGAGCTTTTTCAAGAACAAGTGCAGAAAAACTCTCAACTTGTTCAAAAAGGCTCAGTCTTTTTCTTTTCGCACTCGTTGTGGCAACATATAATAGTAATAAGGAAGAGATATGAGCGAGACAACGTATAAGAAGATCATAGATATCCATTGTCCGACGTGCGGCGGGGTTTCCGATTTTGATATCGTGAAACAGCGCTATCACTGCGCTTTCTGCGGAGGGGATCTGGGGATCTCGGAGGCCTTGAAGGAAAAACAGGGTTTCCGGATGCTGCAGGCGGAGAAACTGAGAGAATCTCTGAAACGTTACAAGCTGTTTCATGCGGTCTGCGAGGGATGCGGGGCAGATGTCGTTTTCGAAGAAGGGGAGGCTGTTTCCAAGTGCGCTTTCTGCGGAAGGGATATGGTCAGAAAAGAATATCTGAGCAGCAAGGACATGCCCGAGAGTGTCATCCCTTTTGCGATCACGAGAGACGAGGCGAAAGATCTTCTGCAGAAATGGTGCAGACAGAATATGAACAAGCCTGAGGCGAGAAGGTTAAGGGGAATGATCGATGAACTGAATGGTTTCTATCTTCCTTATGAACTGATCAGAGGACCTGTCCACATGCGTGCCGGCAGGATGGATGGATACAGAAAATATGAATGTGAGGGTTTTGTCCACGATGCGTTCATCAACCGTTCGAAGCAGCTGGATAATCTGCTTCTGGATGGAATGGAGCCATATGATATCGATGAACTGAAGGGATTTGATTTCGGTTATATTGCCGGTCAGAAGGTCAAGATCGCCGATGCCGGTGATAAAGAGCTCAGGGACAGAGCAGTCGCAGAATGTGAGAAGACTTATCGGCCTTCTGTTTCGAAGGTCCTTGAAAGCAAGGCTGTTGAGGTCGATGCGGATATTTCGGATGCGATCTCTTTACCGGTCCTTTTGCCGGTCTATTATATCTGTGATGACGATATGATGGCTGCCGTCAATGGCCAGAGCGGCAAGGTGAGCGTGCGGGCTCTGAAGGCTTCAAACTACTATTTCCTGCCCTGGTGGTTCAAGGCGCTGATCGCTTCCATACTGATCTGCCTGATCGTTTTCGGAGCACTGCGCTTCTTCGGAGTGGGAGTCGCAGAATCCTTTTATATACTGCTTATACTGGGCTTCTTCTACCTGATCGTCGTCCTGTGTCTTTATTCCGATACGGTGCATAACCGTTTCCGGGTCGAATCGGGGAAGAAGGTGTACAGTTCCGGAGAGAAGACTTTCGTCAGAAGAGACGGTCAGCTGGAGTTCAGCGACGAGATCCTTGAAAGGAAGGTGGAGGAACCGGTCTTTTTCGAAAAGATCGATGGCACTTATGAACCGGTCGTTCTATCCTTTACCAGTTTTCCGAGGGTCCTGAAGATGGCGCTGCTGGCTCTTTTGGCTTTGTTTCTGCCGGTCCTGATCGCTCTGCTTCTGAATGGCTTCCAATGGGACAGGATCAATCTGGGCGGAAGTGCGGTGTGGTTCTGCATCATGGTGCCGGTCGTGCCGATCTATCTGCTGAAGTTTGGCGTGGTGGAGCTGCATGATGATCCGTGGATCTATCGGTATAAGAAAGACGGGAAGCTGAAAAGATACAGGAAGAAGTTCGGTCTCAAGTTCGATAAGCATGTCCTGGGGGCTGTGCTGAGGGCTTTGTTCGTGCCTCCTGTTTCTCTGGCTGTGTGGTTCGGGATCCTGAGTTTTATCGTCATCTGTTATCTGACGGCTGGTTTTGAATAGAAGATGTGATCTCAGATCACATTTTTTAATTGTGTGCTTAGATGTTAAAATGTTGTTGTGAATAAACTTCCGGAGAAACTGATGAAGCTCAGAAAGCACTATAACTATTCCCAGTCTTATCTGGCGGATGTTTTAGGCGTGGATACTCTGGAGTATATGACTTATGAGAATGGTTCGGCGATGATCAGCTACGATCAGATGAAGAAGATCGCTTCTTTGTATCATATCGATCTGGTCGATGTGTTCAGGAATTCGGGCGAAGTGGAGCTCTATGAGGTCAATACGGCCAATACCGATGAGATCAATATCGAGTATTTCACGGCGAAGAAGACTTTGTTGGACAGAGCCAAGGATTTCTATGCCCAGAACAGAGTCGCTTCCACCATCATCGCTTTTCTTCTGGTGACGATCCTGGTCATGTTCATCATACTGCAGAACACAGTGAGGCCTTTTGAACTGAAGGTCGAAGACATCAACCGTCTGTCCGTATCCGAGACGACGGTCGTCTATATCGATGATTATTCCGGTGTCAAGGGTTCCGGCAGCAATGCCAACGGAGAGCTGTCCAATCTGACTTCAAACGGCGCGATCAAGGTGGCTGAGGGTGAGGGTTTCACGATCATCCTGAATAAGGATGGGACTCTGTCGCATGCAGGCCTGATCTCCAAGTATGCCAAGGAGATCGATGACTGGAAGAACATCGTGGATATCGCCGTAGGTGACAAGCATATCGTGGGTCTTGATTCCAATGGCAGGATACGCTGTTCAGGCGATACGTCAGGCGGTGCCTGCGACCTGTCAGATGCCAGGAACATCAGGAAGGTCTTCGCGACGGCCAATGGGACGATCACGATGGATGAGGATGGCGTGGTCAGCTTTGGCGGCACTTTCATCGGTTCCGGTTCACTGAAGAATTACTTCAATATCAGGGATGTGGCTTCCAGCGACAATGTGCTGGCCATCCTTTGTGAAGATCATACGATCGATGTCTATACGAAGAACTCCCAGAACTATCTGGAGGCTGAATCCTGGAACGATATCGTGGATGTGGCCTGCGGAGACAGTTTCGTTGCCGGTCTGGACCGCTATGGCAAGGTCCATATCGAGATCGACAACGAGGAGATCAGGAGGCAGCTGGAGAACTGGTCCAATATCATTGCGATCGATGCGGCCAGCGATTATCTGATCGGTTTCGATGGCGTGAAGATCTATGGCGTGGGCAACAACCGCTACAATCAGTTCAGCAAGGAGGAGCTGGTGAAGCAGCGTCTGGACATGGTCTCCAATGTCGAGTACAACGTCGATGATGAATTCGTTTCGGTGCAGTTCGATGGTGTCAGCAATGCCAGCGGCTATATCGTTTCCCTGGATGTCGGTATCGGCATCTCCAGGAGAGTCGAGAGTGCCGGTGTGGTCAGGTTCGAGAATGAGAATATGACCGATGGCAAGAACTATACGATCTCCATCACTTCGATCGGTGAGGGCGATTATACCGATTCGGATGTCTACAAGCTCAATTTCACTTTCTTCAGGCCGGAGGAGACTTACACCTTCAACGAGGGTGAGAACATGTCTAAAGAGGAATTCCTGGCTTATCTGGAGAGCCTGGGCGTATCTGCGGAACGCATCACGGGTACGATTGGTGCTGAGGATGATCTGTGTGCCGGTGACATCGTCACGGTGTCCTGGTCTTCTTTGGATGGCAGGACAGTGACAAAGTCCGAGCTGCTGAACAGCGATATAGAGTATACTTATTGCAGGATCATAGAAGATGAAAAAGAGTAAGATCTGGAGGATCAAGGGTTTTGAGGGTTC
>JAILBD010000045.1 GCA_024681275.1 Erysipelotrichaceae bacterium | reverse complement strand
GCATTGCGTTCAGCAAAGTGAGCGATCGAATAGACCAGACGCGCCTTGCATTCACTGTTGACACAATAGTGGGCAGCCTCATCCTCAAAACGATACAGCTTTCCGCCGCAGACCGGACAGGTCTCAGGGAAAACATATCTCTGTTGCAATCCATTCCGATTTTCTTTGATCGAACGGACGACTTCCGGAATGATATCTCCCGCTTTCCTGACGATGACTGTATCGCCGATGCGGATGTCTTTATCTCTGATATTGTCTTCATTGTGAAGAGTTGCAAAAGAGACTGTCGTACCGGCGACCTTGACAGGCGTCAGTTTCGCATTCGGCGTGCACTTGCCTGTGCGTCCGACCGTGATGAAGATGTCTTCGACGATGCTTCTGACCTCTTCAGCCGGGAACTTGTAGGCGATAGCCCACTTAGGGATACGGGATGTAAAGCCGATCTGTCTTTGCAGGGCATAGGAATTGACTTTGATGACCATCCCATCGATCTCATAAGGAAGATCGTGTCTGATCTTTTCTGTCTCTTCAATAAAACGGATGACGTCTTCGATATCGTTGAACAGCGTCGTCGTCTCATTGACGATGAACCCAAGTTTTTTTGCATACTGCAAAGAGCCGTAATGGGTATCTGAATTGACATCATCCGGTACGTGGTACCAGAAACCGTCCAAGCCTCTGGAAGCGCAGATCCTGGAATCAAGCTGTCTGATCGAACCGGCAGCCGCATTTCTCGGATTGGCGAATTCTTCTTCCCCGTTCTGTCTCCTTTCCCGGTTCACCCGATTGAAAGAAGATTTCGGCATGTAGACTTCTCCGCGGATGTCATACCTCTGCCTGTATGGAATGGCCATCGGGATGGACTGGATCGTACGGACATTTGAAGTCACATCCTCTCCCGTCACGCCGTCTCCTCTGGTCACGGCTTGCACAAAGAGTCCATTCTCATAGATCAGAGACATCGCCAGACCGTCGATCTTGTATTCAGCACAGTATTCGACCGGGCCATAGACGTCGGTGATCTTCTTCGACCATTCCCTGAGTTCATCATAAGAAAAGACATCGCCAAGCGAGAGCATAGGTCTCTCATGGCTGATCTTTCTGAATTCACTCAGGATCTCATATCCCACCCTCTGTGTGACGGAGTTGGGATCATACATCTCCGGATGCTTTTCTTCTAATTCCTGCAGTTCGCGGAAAAGCTGATCATACTCGCTGTCAGGCACCGTCGGCCGGTCCAGAGTGTAATATTCATAACTGTATTGCTTTAATAATCTTCGTAATTCGAGAATCCGCTCTTTTTCATTCATAAATCAATTATATTACATTCACGAACCTGAAATATGGTCTTTTTTACGTCTTAAATGGGTTATAATAGGATCGTTGCGAGTGAAGCAATCTTAAATACAGGAGGTTTGATTATGACTGTAGAAAAACAGGGTTTCAGCACTCCGATCACCGAAAGAGTCCCATGGGCTAAAGTGTCGGAAAGCAGCGATATCCCTTTGACACTTGACTATTTTGAAGGCTCCATGTTTGAAGCTGTAGAAAGAGTTGCCAAGCAGCATCCGAACGCTATCGCCTTTGATTTCATGGGCCGTTCAACGACATATCGCCATATGATCGATCAGATCGAAAAATGCGCGAAGGCATTACGTACCATCGGCGTCAGAGAAAATGACTGTGTCACGATCGCCATGCCGAACTGTCCGCAAGCCATCTACATGTTCTATGCGGTCAATGTCGTCGGTGCCATCGCCAACATGGTCCACCCTCTTTCCGCCGAGAAAGAGATCGAACACTATCTCAACGTATCCAATTCCGTGACCGCTGTCACGCTCGATCAGTTCTATCACAAATTCGAAAGGATCAGAGAAAACACCAACGTCGTCAACATTATCATCGCTTCGATCAGGGATGAATTATCCAGACCGATCAGAGCGGGTTACATGCTGACAGAAGGACGCAAGATCGAAAAGATCCCTAAGGATGCGCCGGTCATCAGATGGAATCAGTTCATGAAGATCTCTAACAGCTGTTTCTATAACTACCGCAAATCCCGCAAGGGTTCTGATCCGGCTGTCATGTTGTATTCCGGTGGAACGACAGGAACCACCAAAGGCATCGTCCTTTCCAATTCCAACTTCAACAATCTGGGCGACCAGGTCGTTGCGACCAACCCGATGTACAGACCGGGTGACAAGATGCTGGCAGCCATGCCGCTCTTCCACGGTTTCGGACTGGGCGTATGCATCCACTCCATGTTCTCACAAGCCGGCCGCGTCATATTGCTTCCGAGGTTCACTCCGAAGTCCTATGCCAAGGCCATCCTCAAGAATAAGTGCAACTTCATCGCCGGTGTTCCGACACTGTTTGAAGCCCTGCTGAGGATCCCGCAGATGGAAGGCAAAGACCTCTCCTATCTGAAGGGCTGCTTCTCTGGCGGCGATTCCCTTTCGATCGAGCTGAAGAAGAAACTGGACAAGTTCCTCTATGACCATCATGCAACGATACAGGTCAGAGAAGGATACGGCACGACAGAGACCGTTACAGCCTGCTGTCTGACTCCGCCTACGATGTACAAGGAAGGATCCATCGGCATCCCGTTCCCTGATACGTTCATGAAGATCGTCAAGCCGGATACGGATGAGGAAGTTCCTTACGGTGAAGAGGGAGAGATCCTGATCTCGGGTCCGACCAACATGCAATACTACTGGAACAACCCGGAAGAGACTTCCATGACTCTGAGGAAGTCCGATTTCGACGGACGCACCTGGGTCCACACAGGAGACCTCGGCTACATGGATGATGAAGGCTTCATCTACTTCAAAGGCCGTTCCAAGAGGATGATCATCTCATCAGGCTACAACATCTATCCGGCACAGCTGGAAAACATCATCGACGCTCATGAGGACGTCCTGATGTCCTGCTGCATCGGCGTACCTGATCCATACAAGATGCACAAGGTCAAGGCTTTCGTTGCATTGAAGCCTGGCATTGAGCCGAATGATGAAGAAAAAGAAAAGCTTCTCGCACACTGCCGTCTGCATCTGGCCAAGTACGAGATGCCATATGATATCGAATTCAGAGAGTCCATGCCAAAGACACTGGTCGGCAAAGTCGCCTACAGAGTCCTTGAAGAAGAGGAACTCAAGAAGATCGAAGAACAAAAGAAATCCGCAGAATGATCTGCGGATTTTTACTTGCAGTTTTCCAGATAATACCTTAGCACAGCCGCATCACGTCGCTGAACGATCAGATCGACCTTGCTGGTGAACTGATGCTCCAGCCGGTATAAAGCCTCTTCTGGATCAAGCCAGAGGATCTCCTTGATCAGGATCTTCTCCTCTTCTGTCCTTTCCGGTAAAAAGCTTTGAGATGTATCGAGCAGGACATGTGCGAAGCTGGAATACGTGATCCTGCCGATGAGATTATAGGCATCCAGAACGTGGCCGATCATCGTCATCTTTTTTGACTTGTATCCCATCTCCTCCAGGATCTCTCTTTCCAGAGTATCAAAGATCCCCTCATTTTCTTCCATGCCGCCGCCGCAGGTCTCCAGATGGTCGCGTACTCCGAAATAGTCTTCACCAACGATATGCAGGAAGCCGAACTTGCCTTCTTCGTTCTCGGCAAGTGCCCTGGCCGTGTAACGGATGTGATCATAGCCTTCGAACGGGTACAGATCGTCATCGATCCGTGCGATCACCGGCCAGTCGCTTTCCACTTTGATGCGATTGAGATCGTAAGTCATTTTCCCTCCTAAAGAAAAACAGGCAATGCCTGTTTATTCCAGACCGATCAGGTATGAGTATACCGGCTGACCTCCGTCTATGACCTCACACTCGAGTTGCGAATTCTCGGCAATATAGTCTTCGACCGCCTTGACTTCCTCTTGATCTGAGCCTTCGCCATAGATGACTGTGATCAGTTCTTTCTCATCGTTTTCAAAGAGATGATCCAGCAGTTCAAAGAGCACTTCCCTGCGGTCCGGTCCGGATGCGACGATGCCGTGGTTGGAAATGGCGATATAGTCGCCTTCCTTGACCTCGACGCCCTCGTAGCTGGTATCCTTGATCGCATATGTGACACTGGATGCATCGACATTGGCGATGACATCCTCAAGATCGGCGATGATCTCATCGACTTCGCCTTCCTTGTTGAACATGCCGACTGCGGAAAGACCCGCCTGTACAGACTTGGT
>JAILBD010000282.1 GCA_024681275.1 Erysipelotrichaceae bacterium | reverse complement strand
GTTTCCGGAGTCCTTCCGCATGGGCTATTGTACTTACGACAAGGAAAACGGCGTCGTCCGTTACAGTTTTACCCAGTGCCCGAATGCGGAGTTTGCCAAACGCCATCACATGGAAGATGTGCTGCCTGTCCTATGCAACTGCGACCATCTGGCCATGCAGGCGATCCATGCGACCCTGATCCGGGAAGGCACCTGCGTTACATCAGATCGCTGCGATTACTGCATCGTTGGCGACAAGGATCCGATCACGGCGGAATATGAGCTGAAAAAGGCGGAAAACGGCCTTTGGGTCAGCGTGAAGAAAGAGGTGTGAACATGAACATCCGGGTCATTCTGATTGAAATGCTTGCTTTTGCGGCGATCTTCACAGCGATCATTTTCGCTTATTTCAGAGGCGAAAGAAAATACAGTCCCGCAAGCATCCATAATTATCCGCCTGATATCCAGGAGGAATACTTCAAGACACATGAGAGGATCGATGTGAGCTACAGATCCAAAAACGTGGTGTTGACCAAAGGTCTCGGTATCCTGATCTTCACAGGCATCCTTTTTATCTGCTCCCTTGTCGCAGGAGCAAAGACATTCCGGCAGGGCTTTTGTCTGACCTTTGGCCTGATGGCCTGGATCGGGATATACGACACCTGCTTCCTTGACTGGGTGCTCTTTGCCAATCTGCCGATGTTCCGTCTGGAAGGGACCGAGCACATGGACAAGGCTTATCATCAAAAGTGGTTTCACGCGAAGGGGATGCTGTTTCCGGGCATCGTCTTCGCACTGATCCCCGCTGCGCTGGTGGGATGGCTGGTCACCCTAATCCGATGAGAAGTGCAGATCTGAACTGTCTTTTTCCTGTACCTTGATAGATATCGTCAGGAGCGGCTTGCATATTATAATGGTCTTGTATACAGCAGATCTCCGGTGATCCTGAACTGATTCTGTATAGACCGGATGATCCTGTTTTGAGTTGGTCTTGTCAAAGGAGAAAGATGCCAGAAGGGATCATGATCATCGGCCCGTCAGGGTGCGGAAAGACGACATTGGGAAAGCTGACGGCAAAGAAGCTGGGCTATCCGTTTTTTGACGTGGATGATTACATCTGGCGGAAAGACAGTCCGGAACCTTATACGGAAATGTACAGCCGGGAAGAAAAGATCAGCAGACTCAGCAAAGACATCTCTGACTGTGAACATTTCGTCATGGCCGGGTCGATGTCTTCCTTTCATCAGCATTTTGATGAGATGTTTGCCATGATGGTCTTTCTATATGCTAATCCGGATACCCGTGTCAGCAGGCTCAGAAAGAGATCCCTTGACCGCTTCGGTGACAGGGTACTGGAAGGCGGAGACATGTATGAAAACAACGAGAAGTTCCTGGCCGGGAACCACAGATATGAAACAGACGGCTCTCCCAACATCTTCAGTCACAGAGAATGGATGGATGGCCTGTCCTGCATCAAGCTGGAACTGGATGGGAAACAGAGTCCGGAAAGGAATGCCGAAAAGATCGTCGGCAGCTGGCTCAATGATCTCAATGGAAAAACGATGAAGATCAGGATCAGGAAGATGGAAACGGAAGAGGAGATCAGAGGAAAGGCTTTCGTCCACTGGTCATCCTGGCATGAAGCTTATCCGGGAATGGTCTCAGATGCCTATCTGAAAAAGCTCAGTCTTGAGCTATGCGAGAAGATCGCCTTTCAATGGCGTGATGACATCCTGATCGCCAGGAACGATGAGGAAGTCGTCGGCTTCATCAGCTGCGGAACATCAAGAGAAGAAGAGGATTGCGGCGAGGTCTTCGCCTTGTATCTGCTTCCGGACTATTACGGCAAAGGGGTCGGACTGCAGCTGATGGCAGCGGCACTGGAATATTTGGATCGTTATCCGAAGACCGGTCTTTGGGTGCTGAAGGAAAACAGGCGTGCCATCCGTTTCTATGAAAAGTGCGGTTTCATAGCCACCGGGAAAGAGATATACAACAAGAATGTCGATGCAGCAGAGATCCGGATGATCCTGGACAGGGAGGCGCTATGATCTTCTATTCAATTGTGATGTTCGTTATAGGGATCGTGTTCGTCTTCGTCGGTATCAGGATCCATCAGGGAGATACGAAACTGATCATCAGCTATCACCAGAGAAGGATCAGGAAAGAAGATCTTCCGGAGTATGGCAAAGCTTTTGCGAAAGGGATCTTTCTGTTGGCTCTGACGTTTTTTGTGAGTGGTCTGATAGCGTTGTTTGGAAAGATCGTAGTGAGCGATGTGATCCTGTTTGTAGGATCTGTCATCTCGATCGTTGTATTGTATGTCGTTCAGAGAAGATACAATAAAGGATTGTTTTAGGTATGAAAAGAAAGATCAGAAGGATCGTTAATATTTCCATGAGCATCATCCTGCTTCTTTTGATGCTGCCGATGATCACAGGAGAAAAGATCCATGAATGTCTTGGTCTGACAATGTCCGTTCTGGTCCTCATCCACATTTTTCTGAACCGTTACTGGTTTACATCCCTGTTCAGGGGCAGATACGGCACCTATCGGAGCATCATCACCTTCATCGATATGGCTCTGCTGATCTGTTTTTTTGCGGTGCTGCTGTGCGGCGCTTCTTTGAGCAGACATGTCCTGTCTTTCATGAACGGGACGATCCCTGAAGAAACGGCAAGGCAGCTGCTGCCGGGACTGGCCTGGTGGACTTTTGCCTTGATGGGTCTGCATCTTGGCACGCATGTCAGTGCCATCATCTCGCAGTTCAGACTGCGCTATTCCGAAAAACGGAGCCTGAAGGTCGTCTTCACGGCAGCTGCCGCTTACGGTTTTTCGGCTCTGATCAGGATGAGGATACACGAGTTTCTTTTCTTCCGGAACACGGAAGGCATCGTTCCGGGCAAGGCTTTGCGCATGCTGGGCGACACGGTATTGATCTTTGCCTTCTTCTGTTTCACCGGCGAGGAGATCTCTTCGCTGACCCTGATGCTTCCAAAGAAAAAGGATCGGAAACAGGATATCGTTTATACAGTCCTCTGTATTGCCTTGGCAATTGTAATAGGGATCACGATCGCCCAGGCGATGAACTGAACAGAAAGAAAAAAGACATTGATGAGATATTCCGCAATGTCTTTTTTTGATGCCTATTTTCTTGTGGCTTCGTCACCGTAGATGGTCTTCCAGTCGTCTTTCATCGAGATCGGGATCCAGCCGTTCTCTTCGCAGGACTTGACCATGTTGGCGGCTTTCTTTTCGTTGCCGTTCTCCCTGACCAGATCGTCACAGCACAACATGAAGCCCATGGAACGATAAGGGTTGTTGCTGGTGGTGTAGGTCGCCATGGCAAAGTCGCTGGAGGAGTTGCCGAATGCCAGTACAGGCTGTTTGCCGATCTCCTGGGCGATGACTGTGACTTTGTTGGTCGTCAGGTTCTTGAGGAGGAATTCGCCTGCCAGAACGAGTTCGTCGTCTTTCTGGAAGGAATAGTCCAGTCCGTCTTTTTCACCTTGCGCATCGGATACGAGCAGTTCGTCGGATCCGATGATCTGATTCGGCGGGATATTCAGGAAAGACAGGCCTCTGAATGCGCCTCTGACGATCAGGCGGTCTGTTCCGGATACGATGTAGACCTTGAAATCGTTGTCCTGCAGGTAGTCGATGACTTCGACCATCGGCAGATAGAAGGCGTCTCCTCTGTTGAGGTTGTTGTAGCCCGGGGATGGGGTATCCGCATATTCATCGACATACTCGTAGAATTCTTCGATGGTCATGCCGGCGAAGGCTGTCGCAACGCCCTGACCGTGCAGTTTGTAGAGTTCTTTCGGATAGGATCCGGTGTCGATCGATTCCTGTATCTTCCGGGCGACTTCCAGTTCGAACTCGCTGGCCTTGTAGTCCGGATCTTCCAGTACTCTGTGCATGTAGAGCATGTGGTCAAAGTAGGTCGGATCTGTTTCACACAGGAGGGTCCCATCCAGATCGAAGACGGCGATGCGGTCTTCTTCCGGGATGAAGTTGGCAGAAGCCGGGTCAGTGACGTCTTTCACGTATTCCTCCAGACTTTTCTTGGCTTGCGCATCTTCTTCCCAGAGGGAGAGCCAGGAGATCTCTTCGTCTGGTATCGGTTCATCGGCTGTTTCTTCAGCCGCTTCTTCCGGCTTGCTGCCTTTGTAGCCCACACCTGCCGCGTAAAGACAGGAGACAAGGACCAGCAGACAGGTCGAGATGATGGCCCATGTCTTCCACATTCTGTTGTTTTCCATATTCACACTCCTTGATGATATACACGCGCGGAAATCTCGTATCTGCTTTCAGGCAGGAGAAATCCGCTATTACCATTATAGTCTTTTTGCTTCGGTTATAATGATGTAAAAGGATACTGTTCCAAGGAGAAAGCACGATGATCTATAACGAGTTTAAAGGCATGAAATTATCCCGTCTGGGCTTTGGCTGCATGCGTTTCAAAATGGATGATAACGGGGAGATCGATCAGGCGAAGGTCAATGCGATGTTCGATCTGGCTTATCGCAATGGCGTGAATTATTATGATACGGCTTATCCCTATCTCAATGGCAAGTCGGAGATCGCCATGGCGGAAGCCTTAAGCAAGTATCCGCGCGAGTCTTATTATCTGGCGGATAAATTCCCGGGGCATTCGATCTCCGGTCCGATCGACAACATCGCTCTGGTGAATCTTTCTTTGCAGAAGTGCAAGACGGACTATTTTGATTTCTATCTTCTGCACAACATCAATGAGTGGTCCGTCAGCACCTATGAGTCAGAGAACTATCACATCATCGAAGATGTCCTGAAGCTGAAGGAAGAGGGAAAGATCAGACACCTGGGTTTCTCTTTCCACGGCGGTCCCAAACTCCTCGATGAATTCCTGACCAGGCACGAGGGCCTCTTTGAGTTCGTGCAGATCCAGTGCAACTATCTGGACTGGACACTGCAGGATGCGAAGCAGAAATATGAGATCATCACCAGACACGGACTCGGCGTTTGGATCATGGAGCCTTGCCGCGGTGGCAAGCTGGCGGTCCTGAGCGAAGAGGATTCAAAGAAACTCAAGGCTTTCGATCCGGAAGCTTCCGATGCGTCCTATGCGTTCCGTTTCCTGCAGGGGCTCGACAACATCAAGA
>JAILBD010000201.1 GCA_024681275.1 Erysipelotrichaceae bacterium | reverse complement strand
GGCATACCTGGCATCTCATCGCTGATCGATGTCTATCTTTCCGGAAGGGACATCAAGGCCACTCTGGAATCGGAAGAGATCGGTGTCTCGGAGACAGCGACCATCATCTCCGACATCGCTTCCATACTGGGTCTTGATACGCTGGGATCCGTCGCCGGTCTTGTGGGCGATGTGGATTCCATCAAGGCAGCACTGGACAAGGAAGCGGGTGCCAACGAAAAGAAGTCCGGCATCGACGGTGCAAAGGACATCGTTGAAGTAGTATCGGATGTCATAAATAAGGATTAGGATAAAGAAAAGGCTGCATGGCAGCCTTTCTTACTGATTGATCTCAACGAAGTCGCATTGTTTCAGCATGAAGTCCTTCAGATTGTTGAAGAATCCGTTTCCGTCTGCTGTGTCGATGCGTCCGTTGAAGAGGGTGACCGGAAGGAAGATCAGGTCTTTGCGGTCTTCCCTGGTCAGATCACCGATCGAGAAGAGGACTTTCAGCGGGATCCTGCCCGGGTCGGAGAAGGATCCGCCGTATTCCTTGATCTTGGCGACTTTTGAGGTCTTTACAATGTCGAGGACCTTGGATCCGATGAGGACTCTGAACGAGAAGGCGATGTCTCTGGCTGCGGCGTCCTCTTTTCTTTCGTCAAAACATCTTAAGAAGCGCTGCAGCAGCAGTTCGATCTCGTTGAAATCGACTTTCCAGAGATTGGAGCGGCGGTTGATCAGTTCCAGAAGTTCGACGTATTCATACCACGCTTCCCTGCTTCTGAGTTCCGTGATCCTCTTGAGATCCCAGTTTTCCAGATAGAAGTTGGCACCGATGTCCGTGATCTCATCCAGTATCTCGCAGTTGGAGAAGAATTCGGAGAAGGCGTACTGAAGCTCTTCGATGCTGACTTCCTTTTCACCGGAATCAAGATAGAGTGAATTCAGATAGAAGTTCTCCGGTCTGATGTCGTCCGGCAAGAGGCCGTCACATTGCAGGGTGTTGCAGAAGATCGAATTGTAATAGATGTCGATCAGTCTCTTGAGTTCGTGATGGAACGGTTTGTCCGGATCAAAGAGGCAGGTGAAGACCGGATCGTTGCCGTTGACTTTGCGGTTCTTGACGATGTAGTTCTGATAGAAGAGGGACCTGCTGTAGTCGTCGACTGTCTCCTGGGCCTGGGTACCGTTCATGTGCGTCTGGCAGAAGGCCTGCATGGAGATCGTCTTCAGGGTGACCAGGAAGGAACCGATCTGTTCCTCGTTCAGGTGCATCGCCTGGGCGAGCAGGACGTTGTTGTCGTGGTCCATGGCCATGTTGGAACAGAAGCGCAGGAAATCCTTGGAGTGCTGGTCGGTGGAGACGATCCAGTTCTCCCTGATGCAGTAGACCGAGGTCTCGTTGATCACTTCGTTCCAGGCGTCGATGACTTTGTTTTTTTCGGGGTCGGAGCTTTTCTGATGGACGAACGGCGTCATCTGATCGTTGTTGAGCAGGACGACGATGGAGCCGTTGGCCAGGAGTCTGATGAAGGCTTCCTTGTCTTCGCTGTCGTTTGTCAGAAGCTTCTGGAAATAAGGTTCATACAAAAGGGTGTTCAGTTTGATGACGACCTGTTTGAATTGGAAGAACGGGAGTTTGAAGTTTCTTTTCTTGAAGCTTTCGATGTATTCTTTCACCCTGGCTGATGCGAAGCCTTCTTTTTCAAAATCCTTGTAGAGGTCTTTTGTCCCGTCATAGAAGATCTCAGGCAACCACTGGTTGTCCATGGAGAACGGGAAGACGGCGGATGGTGCCAGGTCGGCAGGGAAGACCTTGTAGTAGATGTTGTTTCCGCGGTTGTCGAAAGCCTTTTCCGGCAGAGAGTTCTGGTTGATGAAACCATTTTCCGTATTGCCGGTAACGAGAGTCATCTCGCTTTCTTCGATGCCTTTGCCTCTGATCGCCCTGAGCAGTTTCTTCATGGAGTCGATCGTGACTTCGCCATAGGCGGACAGTTCAATGTACTGATAGACAGAAAGGTATTTCTTGATCCTTTCTGTCGTGTCGTCTTCTTTGAACCAGGATGGGTGGATCTGTCCGATGACGACGAAAAAGAGGCGGAACTTGTCAGTCCCTTCTTTTTCCATCCTGTTCAGAGAGATCCTGATCTCTTTGAGGACTTCGGTCCTTCTTAATGAAGAGGAAGAAAGGATGGCGACGACGATGTCGGATTCATTCAGTGCCGTTTCGATGCTGGATGCCCATTTGTCGCCTAAGGCGAGGTTCTGGGAGTCGATCCATACGTCACAGCCGTGCCTTGAGAGATATCTGGCGATGCCGTGGGCGCATGGCGAGTCCTGATGGGAATAGCTGATGAATACTTTTTCGGGCATGGTTCACCTCCGTAAATATATGATGGGGATAATGCGTTTCTTATACTAATCATTATAATGGATTGAGGCTCATTTTTGATTTTTCATTGTGATGTATAATGAAAGCATACATCAGATATCAAAGGCGGAAAGGAGTTCTGAAGTCTATGCTGAAATATATCATCGCTGCCTGTGTGATCATCCTGTTTGGCATCATGCATGCGGTATTGAAGAGAGGGGATATCCGTTCAATGGCCCTGACCTTGGGCGTCTATTTTTCTTTTGCGATCATGGTGCTGGTCTTCCCGTACTATGTCGCTGCATCAGACCTTCCGATCGCGGTCATTGAAAGCATCAAGTCAGGTCTTTCCGGGATCGCGATGGGTGTTGACGGTGACATCCCATATGAACTGGAGATGGACAGGAACATCTTCCTCATCTACCGTTTCATCCTTTACGCCCTGTATATCATCGGGCCTCTGACCGGTTCCCTTTTCCTTTTCACGTTCTCTTCCAGAGTCAGGACGGCGCTGTCGTTCATAGGCAAGAAGCACTTCCACGTCTTCAGCCGCCTGGATAGCGACACCATCAGGATCGCTGAAAGCATCGCCGAGAAGAAAAACAGGGATATGATCGTCTTCTGTGACTGCGCCGATCCGGACAACGATCTCTACAACAGAGCCAGAGCGATCACGGCGGCACTGCTCCCGCTGCCGATCGATAGGGTGAAGGTCGTCAAAAACAGGACCTATGAGTTCTATGAGACCGGAGAGGATGACAGAGGTGTCATCAAAGAGACGTCCAGGCTCTGTGAGTCCTTGTTGAAGCAGAAGGATTACAGAACGGAGAACGTCATCGTCAGAGTCCTGGCAAATGACGATGAAAGGGAGCTGATCCTGAATCTGGACAGACAGTATGCAGGCAAGGTCTATCTGCGTCATGTTGATAAGAACGGTTCGCTGGCGATCGAGGCGATGATGCTGTGCATGGATGAACTGGCTGTGAGAAAGGAATGCGACGTGGTCGTCGTTTCCGATAACGACATGGCAAGGCCGTTTCTGAAGGATCTGATCTATCTGACGATCAAGCCTGATGGAAAAAACAGGATCACTCTGGTCTCTCCTTATGCGGATGACATCTATGATTCGCTCCTGAAGGAGGCACCGGAAGCCGACAGGTATGACCTGCAGGTCAAGGACTGTGTCTATGGCAAAGAAGCGGATGCGATCGAAGGAAGACCGGATGTCGTCTTCGTCCTCTATGAAGATGATGAACAGGCTTATGACAGCGCGATGCGGATCAGAAGGGATCTTTCTGCAAGGAGCGAGGATCTGTCCTGTCCGAAGATCCTGTGTCACGTCTCCGACAGCGACATGCACAAGATCATCAAGGAAAAAGATATCATCCTTTTCGGAGATATCAGGAAGACTTTCAGTTATGATAAACTGATCAATCCGGATCTGGAGAAAGCAGCAAAGAGAGTTCACCTGTCTTATCTATCTGTGATCAGGTCAGACAACGATGAGAAGAAAGCGGATGAGATCCTGGAAAAGAGCGGTTTCTACCAGTATCAGAATCAGGAATCTTCTTTTGCGGAGGCACTGGCTTTGCGTTATAAAGAGAGATACATCCTTCAGTTCAGGGAGGATGACAGCATTTCAGATAAGGAATTCATCGAAGAATGGCTGAAAGACGAAGACAATCTGCAGAAGATGGCGGATGCCGAACATGACCGCTGGACAGCGTATCAGAGGATGCACGGCTGGAGAAAGGCCGATGAGAAGCAGACAGCTGCCATCATGAAGAAATATGAAGGCAGAAGGGCGAACGATCCGGAGCTGAAGCTGCATCCGGCTCTGGTGGATAATGAAGAGCTTGCCGCAGTCGAAAAGATGGTCGATGGCCTGTATCAGGAGCACGGTTCCGATAACAAGGCCCATTATCTTGAATCGGACAGAGGCATCATAGAAAAGCTGACATATATACTGGATATCAGATAAGAAACAGAGGATCGATGATCCTCTTTTCGTCTACCGAAAAACCCCGGATAGTCCGGGGGTTCAAAATAGCTTCAGCGATGAACAGAGCATATATTTGTATAATAGAATCAATAGAGGGATAAGATCATGAAAAAATCGATAAGAGTCATTTTGTTCGTATTGTGTTTTCTGATGATGGTCAGCGGCTGCAAGGGGAAGAAGAAAGAAGAGACGGATAAGGTCCCTTCGATCGCCGGCAAAACTTTTTACAACACCGTGGATACATTCGGCAATGAGGATCATTCCTGGCTGTGGCTGGGGAAAGATGGTTCTTTCGTGCTGAAGGACAATTTCCCGGAGGGCAGCTATGAGATCAGCGGGAACTGGAACCTGAATGAGGATGTCCTGACGCTCGATGTTTCCAAGACACAGGCGGGGTCTTTCACGACCGTCAAGTTTGAAGTCAAAGATGAGGAGACCGTGATCCTGAGGACCAATCTGCTTGGTTCCGGGTCGGAGGACATCTTCTCCACGACGGAGATCAAGGGATCGACAGTGGCTCCTGTCATCAAGGATGATGTGATCATTCTGACTTACATCGATGCCAATCAGGAGACGAAGAACAGATCGCAGGTGGAACTTCGCAGTGATGGGACTTTCACGCTCAAGGATCAGAATGATTTCGGCATCATGGAGGTCAGCGGCACCTTTGAGGAGACGGATACGCAGGTGATCCTGAAGGATCTTGTTCCGGGAGATGCGTTCAGCGTCAAAAAGATCGAGTTCTCGATCTACAACAATGATACGCTGATCCTGCTGACGGCACTGGGCAACGCGCAGGAATATGACATCTTCAGCAGGGACGGAAAGATACCGGAGGATCTCATGAGCCAGACAGGCGTCGTTCCGGGGAAGTCCGGAAGCAAGTGGCAGCATCGCAAGAACGACATGGTCGACAACGAGCTGTATCTGCCGACGGTGGACTTCGATGCATCCGGTGCCTTTACGCTGACGGAGAACGTCTTCTCCGGTATGGCGAAGTTCAAGGGCTGGTATGAGGAGACGGATACCGGATACATCTGCCACGTGAAGGACGCGAGCCAGCTGCAGGGTTTCAACTGCGGAGATGGCCCTTGCGATGCGATCAAGACGATCGAATTCGCAAAGGACAACGAGATCACGATGGTCCTGATGACCGATCTTTGCCTGTCAAGGAAGTTCGATGTCTTCGACATCGTCAAGGAATAAAAAACGGTTTTCTGAAGGTCTGCTCAGGCAGGCCTTTTATATCGTAAGGAATAGGGGTTTGATGTAAAATATAAGCGTAAACAGGAGGAAAAAGAATGGGTGATTATTTAGGTAAGGATATTTTCAAACTCGGTTTCGGTCTGATGCGTCTGCCTAAGAACGAAGACGGCACGATCGATATTGAGCAGGTCAAGGTGATGGCCGATCTGTTCATTGCAGCCGGAGGAAAATATTTCGATACAGCCTATGTATATGATGATGGCGCTTCTGAAGAGGCGTTCCGTTTGGCAGTAGCCGAAAGATATCCTCGTGATGCTTACTATGTGTGTACCAAACTGAATGCCGGTTATCCGAAGTGTGTCGATGAGGCTTTCGCTCATCAGGA
>JAILBD010000234.1 GCA_024681275.1 Erysipelotrichaceae bacterium | reverse complement strand
TTCGGGGTCTGCAGGCTCCTTCCATCTCAGGTCCCCGACAGGAGGCGCGGCATAGGGAATTCCCGTATAGACCTCGACCTGCTTATCTTCGGTATAAACGCCGGTGAGCTGCCCCTGCGCGACTTCGACGATCTCCGTCACACCACCGTTATTTCCTTCGACTGCGTCTCTGAGCTTAACGGGACCTTCGGTGAATTTAAGAGCGGCGCCCAGCGCTGCACAGAGAAGCAAAAACAGCGGTATCCGCAGAAGCTTTTTGTTTTTAAAGGGCTTTCGCGATCTCACAATGGGGTAGAGGACCAGAAGTGCAACCGCGACGGCCCAGCCGACGAGAGTGTTTTTGTTGAACTCGAAAAGAGCAAGTATGATAATCGAAAAAAGAATGTAAAGTACAGTCGCCGACAAAGTATATCTTCTTGCTGTTTTTCTTTCTGTGCGTGTTCTCTTCAAACCGCTTGTTTGGCAGATAGCCGACCGACAGGATCACCGTATCGGCGGGAAGAATCTTCGTTTCGCCGGATGTCTTCAGGGTCACCGTTTCCTCTTCGATCGATTCGACTGTTGAAGATGTATAGACAGGTACTTTGTGATAACGCAGCAGTTCCTTCAGCATGGAGGAATTGGCCATGCAGATGCCTCTGGCGCCGATGATGTTTTCTGTCGCTTCGATGATGACGGGCTTCTTTCCCTTTAATGCCAGTTCATAGGCGATCTCGCAGCCAGTCAGTCCGCCGCCGATCACGATGACATTCTCACCGCATTCCTGATCCGAGTCCAGGAAATCGACGGCAGTCATTGCCCGTTTCGCACCCGGAATTGACAGCGTTCTGGCCTTTGCGCCGATGGCGACGATAACGATATCGGCCGAAAGGCTTTCAATATCCTCGACCTCTGTGTTCAGGTGAACTCTCACATCCGTGTTTTTCAGAGTTCGTTCATACCAGCACAGCAGTTCTTTATCCTTTTCCTTGAAGGACATGGCTGCCGCGGCATTGAAGACACCGCCAAGGCGGTCGCTCTTTTCGTAGAGATCGACTTCATGACCGCGACAGGAAGCCTGAATCGCCGCCTCCATGCCGCCGATGCCTCCGCCGATAATGGCGATCTTTTTCGGACGTCTGGCAGGCTTGAGCGAGTATTTTGTCTCGTTGTTTGTCCAGGGATTGAGGACGCATCTGCCCATGTCGGGATGCAGGGGATCGATGTCCGTTCCCTTTCCGTTCATGCCGTTGAAGGGCAGGCAGGCGCCATGACAGGCGATGCAGGGACGAATCTCTTCCATCCGTTCTTCTTTGATCTTGGTGACAAATTCCGGATCGCAGAGAAGCTGTCTGCCGATGCCCATCGCGTCGATCTTGCCTGCCGCGATTGAAGCGGCAGCGGCATCCGGCTGCATGCGTCCGGCGCAGACGACCGGTTTGCTCGTGAACTGTTTGATGTGTTCGACATAGGACAGGTTCATGTTTAACGGCGCATATACAGGAGGATGTGCCCAGTACCAGGCATCATAGGTGCCGTTGTCGCAGTTGAACATGTCATAGCCGGCCTCTTCCAGGATTCTGATTGCCTTTTCCGATTCTTCCATCGATCTGCCGGCTTCGATGAACTGTTCGCCGGGGACGGCGCCTTCATTGAATCCTCTGGTCATTGAACAGACAGAATAACGTAAAGATACGGGATAATCCCTGCCGCAGACCTTTTTGATCTCCCTGACGATCTCGCAGGCGAAGCGCAGCCTGTTCTCTAAACTTCCGCCATAGCAGTCGTCCCGGTGATTGGTGTAGGGCATGGCAAACTGGTCGAGGAGGTAGCCTTCATGAACGGCGTGGATCTCAACGCCATCCACGCCGGCCTGTTTGCACAACTTTGCCGTCTGGCCGAAGGCATAGACAAAGCGGCTGATCATTTCGGAAGTGAAGAGGCCCATCTTCACATCGGGATCCCAGACGTTGGGCAGATTGTCATCGGGTGCCGACCACCACCAATCGGACATGATGGCTTTGGAAGTGATGTTTTTGAGAAAGCCTTTTTTCACAAACGGTTTCAGCATTTCGGGCAATATCATCGACCTGCCGGCACCGGCGCTGATCTGAAAGAAGATCTTCGCGCCGCTCCTGTGTATGTCTTCCACGATCGGCCTGACGGGTTCAAAGACTTCAGGATGTTTATAGATCCACTTCTCGCCGACGATGCTGACAAGCGGGATCAGGCCGGGGATGAAGAGGCCGATGTTGTTGTCTTTCCTGTCTTCATAGAATTTGTCAATGCCTTTGACAAAACCTGTCCTGGCTTCCCAGGCGATCATGTTGGTGCCTTCCATCGGCAGCATCACGATCCTGTTTTTGATCTCGACATTTGCGATCTTCCACGGCTGAAACAGCGGTTCATACCTTGTATCCATAAATCCTCCTGCCCCATATATGATGTCTTCGGCAATATTCCAATTCAATTGTAACAAGCGTGGCGGGATTTCGTCATCCTGAGCTCCCGGCATGAAAAGATACTTCATAAGAGAACCTTTCGGACCCTTCGTTTTTGATAAAAGGATATAATGACTGTGGAGAGGCATA
>JAILBD010000207.1 GCA_024681275.1 Erysipelotrichaceae bacterium | reverse complement strand
ATGCAGATCATGAATCTGCTGATCAGAGGTTTCGGGACCGGAGCGATGCATGTGGTGTGCGGAACGTTCCTGTTCATGGGTCTCCTGCTTCTGTGGGATAAACCTTGGCTGAGAGCTGCCGGTACGGTCGGTCTGCTGGCGGTGGCGATCACATATCACGGGATCTACAATATGCTTGTTCTGCAGAACGGGCCAGTCGCTCTGATCGGCTATCTGATCCCTTTGATTTCCGCTGTGATCATCTTCATTCTGAACCGTTTCAGATGATCATAAGCAGATCGTTCTGATTTTTATACTTTTTTTGGGGAATGTGAAGCTCTTTTCGTATCTATATATATGAAAAGAGTTTTTTTATTTGAAAGGAGGAAATCTTTCAGATGAGGACAGATGAGGAAAGGATCATGCTTCTTCATGCCAGAGCGGACAGCCTGAAGGATCTGAAGATGATGAGGATCTGGGGAAGCGTTTCGGTGCTGCTCTTTGCCGTCCTGATGATGGGCATGGCAAAGATCCGCATACCGTTTGAAGTGATCGAGAACAGCGGATTCACGGGGTCTTCTCTGTTTGGAGAGGAGGCCGGTGCCTATGTTCTTGTTGCAGTGATCTCTTTTGTTGCTGCAGTTGCTGTTACAGTATATCTCATGCGGAAACGCCGCGTCTGAGATCATGGATCTAAGGGGGAAATATGAGTAAATCGAAAGAATTGATGAAAAAACTGTTTCTGGTCATGGTGATGCTATGCATGTTTGCAACGACGATCACCATTTCGACCGGAAAGACGATCTTCGCTGAAGAGAGCGAAGAAACAGAAGAGGATCCTCAGCCAGATATAGGCGATCCGATAGAAGCGGATCCTGCGGAAGATATCTACGAGAGTATCACGGGCATGGCAGATACGCCTCCATCAGACTGGTATCAGGAGAAAGATCCATATGGATACGGTTTGAACAACATGTTCTTCCTGAATGCCCAGCAGGAGCTTTTGCTTTATCAGTATAACGGACATTCAGATAAGACAATCGAGTCTTATGATACGTTGAAGGCGAAGAATGAAGGCGAATATCCATTGGCTGATGTGAAACCGAGAAGTTATAGTATTCCGCAAGACCACACACTGAGCCATGCAAAGACGATCGCGTTTGACCCGACAGGTTCCGGACGTAAGGATCATATCGCTGTTATTGGTGTTTATTCTTCTAAATTTGCAGATGATAAGACACCACCTTATATCTATGTCTATGTTATGGATAAAGAGGGCCATCTCAGTAGCATGACAGATCTTGGCGTAGCCAAATGGATGTGCAATGACAGCACGTTGAATAACGATAACATGTGGGATTTCAATGCCAGAAACTTCATGGATATCACAGCAGGTGACTTTGATGGAGATGGCAAGGACTCTTTGGTCGTCTGGGCTTGCGGCAGCAATCCGATCCTGAAACAGGTCAATGTCACTTCTCATAATGGAAGTATCGCATTGAATGTTCTCGATGCGAATGGCTATGCCTCTGTTCCTGACGATGATAGCTGGAAAGGAAATTATAACAAAGACAAAAAGAAGACCGAGTACAATGAAGATGCGAATGGGTTGACGCATTATTTGTATTATGATACGCCGGATCGCGATGTCGAAAACCGTTTGAGTGTCGTCGTTCGCAGCGGCGACTTCAATGGCGATGGTGTTGATGACTTGGCGGTCTTGAGCTATTTGGGACGTGTCATATTAGGACAGCAGGACAAATGGGGTTATTATTATATCCCAATGTTATCCTTCAGTTATGGCACGAAAGGCGATACCAGAAGTATCACAGCAGGGAATAATTCCGACAAGAATATTGACGTTCAGGATACTGCTGAAGGCAGTTCACATATCGCGCCAATGGCTTGCGGCATGGCGGTAGGTGATATCGATAATGACGGCAGAGATGAAGCAGTTATTTCCGGTATCTATCATGAAGTTTCCGGAAGCTATTGGAAAGAAAAAGATGGCGAATGGGTCAGAAAAGAAGCGGCTGACTCTTATGAAGATGTCGATAAATACAAATTGGTAACGGCGATCTATCGTGGCTCCGCATGTCTGATGTTTGATAAAAGCATGAAGACAAACGCGTGGACAGCTGGTGATGGCAGCGCCAGTGCCGGATACTATACTTGGGCGGGCAATCTTCCTGCAGGTGACCAGTCCTATCAGCAGATCGCGGTAGAGACTGTTGCGATCAATGGCAAAGGCAGTCCGGAGCATATCTTTATCAGTGGTGATCTTTATACTTATGATGGCGGTAAATTAACTGTCCGCTATCAACCAGATTATTTCCAGCATGTCAATGGAGCCAATTACGGTTGGAATAATAAGGAAACATATATGCGATCCGTGGCTGTCGGTAATTTTGATGGCAATGAAGAAGGGCGAGAACAGGTCGCTTTTGTCGCAGCTGCAGCAAGGAATAAAGGAGATGATAAAGCTTACTATGTCTCCTATGCTCTAGGCATAATGGGAGGCGTCTATGAAGACAAAGACGGCAATCCACAACCGCAGGCAGTCAGTTACTACTGTTCCAAAAAGGATGAAGTCCTTGAAAAACCTAGTTACTATTATCCGGGTAACGGAGAAGATGACTGTACGATCAATGACTGTCTGAACTTTGACCTCTGTGCCTGGGATAACGATTCAGATGGTCTGCACGTCAAGTATGTCGGAAAAGAATACACTTATACCGATCCGGCTGTCATGGCGATCCTGCAGGCACCTCCATATTTCGAAGAAGTCAAAGGCGCGATGACGGATATGTCAACATCGTATTCTATTACAACAACTTATGAATACGAGACCAGCCAGGGTAACAGTACATCCTTCGGTGCCGGTGCTGATTTTGAAGTTGAGGCGGAAGTCGTCAAATTCAATGTGTCAGCCGGTTATGCGACAGACTGGTCGGAGTCTTTCTCCAATTCCTGGACAGATTCGGAAACATATACACTGAACGCAATAGGCGAAGATCAGGTCCT